>JAJYOE010000029.1 GCA_021785975.1 Bacillota bacterium
GTCAAGACGTGCGGAATGGACACATTTTGTCTCCCTCTTGTTCACTCCGTTATTTATAATCTGGAATACCTTCCCTGACATGTTGGCTGTTATCGTTTATGCTGTTCTCTTCAACATTCCTTGCCTGCTCACACAACGTTTCAATCGTATTCGTTTAAGCAGGGTAGTCGCCAAAAGACACTAATCGGCCCTGTCGGAAACCATTTTAGATCAAAACTAGATCAAAGGGCATAAGAAATGGTATGCCGTTTCCAGCCTACCATTCAAAATTTGTTGATTTATCGGGATTTCTCGCGAAGCGGATGACGAGATTCGAACTCGCAACTTTCAGCTTGGGAAGCTGGCTGAGTACCCATTCCGGACCATTCCGCATTTCTCGTTTTGCTTGATAAATCAATGTTTTTACGATATCCGCTCGTTAAACACAGTCTGCAAAATTCCCACTTATTCAAACTTTCGTGCCCATTTCGTGCCCAAGTCACTCATCTCGAAACAGGCGATTAAAATCTTCGATTGACCAATTTGCTTGCCGTAAGATTGAACGGAATGTCCTCAATGCAAGCTCACGATGCAAAGGAACGATCACGATTCGAACATCGAGATTTTTCATCTTAACATGACTGCCCTTTTAACTGGTCTGATGAAATCCAGCCTTGGCCAATATTGAAACCATCTCCAGGCCGGACACAACAGGTGCATGAGGACTCAATGATGCACCTCAATGTCTATAGGAGCAATGATGGGGTTAAGAGGAACATCGATCATTGGCTCATCCTCAAGGTATAGTTCTATGGCTTCCTGAAGGTTGCCAAGCGCATTTTCCAAGGTATCTCCTTGACTAGTGACTTCAATCTCCAAACACCGCGCTACATACCACTCGCCTTCTTTTGTTACCGCAGCGGTGAATCGGATCGGTTTTGTGTCAGCCACTTTAGCGCCTCCATTCCTGTGATACTCATTATAATCAACATCGTTGAAGTTGCGTAGTCCCCCCTGCCCCGCCTAGTCTGGTCATACTCTGAATTCACCATTTTATTTTTAGTGGAATACGGAAAGTATGCGCTGCTTTCTAAAAACTGTCTTATTTGGCCTGTATCGTGGATAATAATTCCGGGAAGAATACAGTCACAATGTTCAATACATAACACATATGTTATACTAAAGACATGACATGGAACATAGAGTTCTACAGGAAAATCGACGGTGACTGTCCGATCGAAGAATGGTTAGACCAACTCAACGACAAGCACGCTGCAAAAGTGTTGCGGTCGGTTCAACTCCTTAATGAGTATGGCCCGGGACTGGGCATGCCGCATGTCGAGAATATCGTTGATCAGATCCGATGTTTGAGGGTGAAGCAAGGTAGTGCTATTTTTCGTATCCTCTTCTTCACCTTTACAGATCGGAAATTGATTCTGCTAAATGGGTTCACTAAGAAGACACCTAAGACACCACCGAGAGAAATTGAACGTGCAATTCGCTACCGCGACGATTTTATAATGCAACAAGCGAAGGTAAAGGATGGGGGTGAAGGCGATGAGTGATGACTTGCAAAAATATCTCGAAAAGCGCCTAGAAAGCCCTGAGTTTCGCGAAGAATGGGAAGCCAGCAAACTTGATTATGAGGTTGCTCGACAACTTATTCAGCTTCGGAAGAAATCCGGACTGACACAGGAGCAACTCGCGGCGAAAGTCCACACCAAGCAAAGTGAAATTTCAAGAATCGAAAACGGGGATCAAAATATCAGCCTAGACAAATTAAGAAAAATCGCTCAAGCAATGGGGGCTGAGGTTCAAGTTCAACTTAAACCAGCTAAACCAGAATCGCAAGTTTTTCAAAAGTAATGAGTAGCCGCCATAGATCACGCCAATAAAAGTCGTGAATCCTATGGCCAAGAATAGCCAATCGCAAGCCCCTTGCTTTATACCTGATTAGGCCGATCAATGGTGAGATTGCGCAGCAGATAGGGATACACCTTATGTTGCTGATTGAGCTTGCTCAGATTCGGCCCTGGACATACGTCTGCAATTCCCATTTCCCGCATACAACGACTGACGCGCTTACGGTTGATGATCCAGCCCTCCCGCCGCAAAATCGCCGTCATATAGCGACTTCCCGAAACAGGGCGATCTGTGTAGATTTCGTCTATCCGATGACGCAACCGAAGTTCTTCCTCTGTCGGCTCTACTGGTTTGTAGTACAGGCTCGTCCGATTGAGTGTGAGCAATTCTGCCTGCGTTGAAATCGGGAGTACTGGTAATTCAGACTCTAGCGGTGGCTCCCAATCTGTTGCCGATCAGTATCCCTGTCGGGAAACGAGAGACTTTTTCTTACCAAGAGTGACGTTAGCAGGAGACAATGAATGACGTGTGCAGCCGGGGGTTGTAACGCCATTTATTTATGCTCAGACCGTTTGTCCTCATTGACGGGATAATTTCTAAGATTTTTTGTCTCTGTAGTAACAGAGTGAAGGGGCTTCGGTTCCACGTAGTTCAGCGGAACTGAAGCGCAACCCGTGTGAAGCGCGGGAACGGTGAATTCCTGGCTTTCTTTTAAATGCAGGATTTTGTCTATAAATGTAGAAAACGCCCTTGAGCCAAGAAGGCGCAGTGGCGTTTTCATCTGCCCATTCATTTTCTAAGGAGCGGCGAAAGTGAAAATAAAAAGGAAGACGTTAAGGGTTGCAACCCCGTCTTCCTTCACGCCAACTTTCGTTCACAACCAGCGTAGTGAAAAAGAAAACAAATGTAAAGCCCTTTCTGTCTCATAGGGCTGTTTCAGTGGAAACAGCGATCATGGAGCAACTGCCCTCTTGTACGGAGAGCCGCCTGTTCCATCGCCACGGCGGACTGGTACGGGAACAGAACCATGCGATTCGGATGCGTAAAGGCCGTTACCGGTGTCCGCATTGTGAGACGATGCTCTCGGCATGCACACCTAACTCCCCGTACGCGCTTCCCTTATGGCACCAGGACGTTGATGACTATATGGATCTAGTGGGGATGCATGGCTTGCCGGAGGAAGATCGCCCCAGGCATTGTCCGGAATGTCGCCAGCGTGTACATATGCCGCATCGACACAGTCACTTTGAACGGATGGTTTTCACACGATCCCGCCACGTAAAAATCTCGATCTTTCGCTTTCGCTGTCCAGATTGCCGCTACGTACATTCTGTCTTTCCCGCATTTCTCGAACCGTATCAACCCACCGCCCTGGATTGGCAGGAAGAATTAGTGGATGCCGTTCAGCAGGGGATCATTTGGTTTTGTGCAATTCTCGATGTGCCAAGAATCCCCCATTTGATCGTCGTCAACGCTTACACCTGCCCCGCCTGTGCAAAATCCACACGTTAAGATTTCTCTTTAAATCGGCCATGTTCCTTTATTTGAAGTGACGATTATATTTGATTTTTCATCTCAATGACCAGTATATGAGAAGTCTGGTCTGCATGAATGACCACCTGTTCTTCTTCAATTTCCATCGCATCTCTGTCTGCTAATGCAAGGCCACTAATAGTGGACGCGCCTTCAATTTGCACCAGATAGGCTTGTCTTCCCTCGCTGACCAAAAAATCGATCGTCAGACCGGCCTCAAGGTCCACGGCGTAGAGATTGCAGTCCTGGTGAATTTGAATCGGGGCGTTGCCTTCCGGGCCGGAAACCATGTGCAACCACTGGTTATGTCTGTCTTTCCATTCAAACCGATAATCTCCATACGTGGGTTCATACCCTTTGCGATCAGGCAGAATCCAGATTTGCAAAAACCGGAGTGTCTCTTGTCCCCCATTCCTCTCGCTGTGAAAGACCCCGGTCCCTGCGCTCATATACTGCACATGTCCGCGAGTAATCGTACCCTGATTGCCCATACTGTCACCATGCGTCAATTTCCCGTTCACCACATAGGAAATGATCTCCATATCTCGATGAGGGTGAAGATCAAAGCCGGTCCCTGACTGGACCAGATCGTCGTTGACCACCCTTAACACGCCAAAGTGCATGTTGTTCGGATTAAAATACTCAGCAAACGAAAAATGAAATTTGCTTTTTAACCAACCATGATCGCCGGCACCCATGTGCCTACTTTCGATTTTTCTCATCATGAGAACCACTCCTGTCTTGTTACAACCAACCGGTCGCTGCATGCTTTCTTCTTATTGTAACAAACTATTTTAAAGTACCGTTATAATGACTATAGAAGAAAGCGAGCAAATCTGATCTTCAGTGTACGGAGGTGTGTGTTTTGTCTGCGATTGCGCTCGGTTTGCAATTGTACACGCTGCGGAATGAAACTGCCGGGGATTTCGTCGGAACACTTGGCAAAGTGAAAGAAATCGGGTATCAAGGGGTAGAATTCGCAGGTTACGGCAACCTGTCCGCAAAAGAGCTTCATCACGTTCTTAGGGACCTGGATTTGACTGCGGTCTCGAGTCACATTCCACTGCAAGAACTGGAACACCATCTCGATGCGTGGCTTGAATACAATCTTCAAATCGGGTGCTCCTACATCGTTTGCCCTTGGTTGCCTCCTGAAAGAAGAAACGCCTATGAAATATTGGCTGAAACCCTGCAACAGATTGGCGAATCCTGCAATCAAATGGGCATTCAGTTTTGCTACCATCACCATGACTTTGAATTCGAAACAATCAATCATCACTACGCCCTGGACATTCTTCTCGATGCGAATAAGCAAACTGCCGTCAATCTTGAGATGGACATTTACTGGGCGGCATACGCCGGCACACCGATGGTGCCCTACATCGAAAAATACCAGGGAAGACTACCCCTCATGCACCTAAAAGACATGGAATCGGACGCTGAACGCGCATTTGCGCCTGTCGGAACCGGCCAGATAGACATCGAAGCCGCGATTGCAGCAGGAAAAGAAGCCGGCGTGAAATGGTTTCTGGTGGAACAGGACGTTTGCAAAATCGACCCATTTGAAAGCATTCAAATCAGTTATGATTACTTAAAAGGAAAAGGGTATGTTTAATCTGTAATCGAACGGAGCTTGGTCAATACCCTGATGAGGTTGGATGAGAAATGACGGACAAATACCGGGTTCCCGCATTGTATCGAGCCAATGACGTATTAACGACGCTGGCGAATCACCCGAACCAGTATGGATTGATGGATCTTGTGGATCTTTGTCATTCCAATAAGAGTACGATGTTTACCATGCTTTACACGCTGGAGGCATTGGGGTGGGTCATTAAAAACAAAAATGGAACTTATAGCTTAGGCGCCAAACTCGGCATCATGAGCGCGGCTTATTTTCGCCAATTCAATCTGATCGATGCGTTTCACCAGGAAGCGTTACCAACTGTCCAACAGGTCAATGAGACCGCGCAGCTTGGCATACTGGATGAACGTTCGGTTCTATATCTCGCAAAAGAAGAAAGCATGTCACTGGTGCAGTTAGTCACCAATCCGGGATCCAGACAACCCGCTCACTGCACTGCACTTGGAAAATCGCTTCTTATTAATGTTGATTATGATACCTTAACCAATCTGTACAACGAATATCAATTTGAAACGCCAACCGAAAACTCGATCAGTTCGATTGATCGGCTATGGAAAGAAATTGAAGCTGCGCGCTCCAATCGATACTCGCAGGACCTGCAGGAAAATGTCATGGGATTCTGTTGCGCAGCCTCGCCGATTTTTAACGACAAGAATCAAATTATTGCGTCGGTCAGCCTCTCCATGACCGTTGGTAACTGGAAATCTAAAGCGAAGACCAGCAAAATGTTGGTCAAAGACCTCGCCAGACGAATCTCTGTTTTAGCTGGTTACACAGGCGACTTTTTTGACTAGTCGCCTTTTTTTTCCCCTTTTGACCCCGATTGTACAGAATAAACCTTTCTCAAACGTAGAGCCACTCTATTCGTTTGCCCTGCCAAAAAACCAGCATAAATTCACAAATTACATTGACTTTTTTTCGTTCAATATAATAAACTAATTCTATAATAATAAACGAAATCTACTATTATTTGATCACGAAGGAGCGAGGTACATGCGCTTAAAAGATAAGGTGACCGTCATTACTGGGGGCGGTTCTGGTATCGGACGAGAGACAGCCCTTTTATTTGCAAAAGAAGGTGCAAACGTGGTGATCACAGACCTTAATGCCGAAGGCGCCCAAAAAGTATGTAATGACATCAAAGCCCTGGGGTATGAAGCGTTGAACATTCCCACTGATGTCACAAAGAATGACGACGTAGTCAAGATGGTGGCTAAAGTGATCGATCACTACGGACGAATTGACGTGTTATTCAACAATGCGGGCATCGGTTGTGTCGGAGCGCTGCACGAATTGGATGAGGAAGTTTGGGATCAAACGATGTTGGTCAATATCAAAGGTGTGTACCTCGTGTCCAGACATGTGATCCCGCACATGATGCAACAACGCTCAGGTTCCATCATCAACATGTCTTCTGCCATTGCTACGACCGGACTCGCAATCCGTGCTGGTTACGCTGCTTCAAAAGGCGCAATTTACTCATTGACGAAATCGATGCAGGTCGACTATGCTCCATATCAGATTCGCGTAAATGCCCTCCTTCCCGGGACGATTTTTACCCCATTCGTTGAAAATTACTTGAAAAAGTCCTATTCGGACATCGATTTAGCCATGGAAGGCTTAAAAAAGCGGCAGTTAAGCGGTGATCTCGGAACACCGCAGGACGTAGCCTATGCTGCACTATACCTCGCTAGTGATGATGCCAAATTCATGATGGGGGCAGGGATGGTCATCGATGGCGGATTAACTGCGGGCAAATAATTAAGCTGAGGAGGACACCCATGAAACTGCTCACCATGATTCAGGATGGAAATCAAAAAATAGGGTTGAAAATGAACGAAGGAATTTTTCCGATCGACGCGATCCTTGGCCATCAAGCACCTGCCTCAATCGTAGATTTGATGATGGACAGTTCCGCGATGACCAAATTGAGGGATGCGCTGAAAACGGCAAACCCTGATCCCTCTACATGGATCGAGGAAAGTGCCATTACCTACGCGCCGTGCGTACCAAGCGCCGGTAAAGTGTTGTGTGTCGGACTGAATTATAGGAAACACGCCCTGGAAACCAACGCACCGATTCCCAAAAAACCGATCCTATTTAGTAAGTTCTCAGATACCGTGGCGGCTCATCTTGAGGACATCCCCCTGCCAAAGGAAACCGCTCAACTTGATTACGAAGCGGAACTGGCGATCGTGATCGGAAAGACGGCAAATCATGTGAGCGAAGACAAAGCGCTAGACTACGTCTTTGGTTATTGCGCTGCCAATGACTTATCCGCAAGAGATCTGCAATTGCGAACCAGCCAGTGGCTGTTAGGTAAAACCTTGCCTAAATTTGCCCCGATCGGCCCGTGGTTGGTCACTGCCGATGAAATTCCGGAACCAAACAACCTGACAATGACCACACGCGTGAACGGCGAATTGAAGCAAAATTCAAATACCGCCGACATGATCTTCTCATGCAGGCAGATCATTTCCTACATCTCCCATTACATTCCACTCAACCCCGGTGACATCATCATGACAGGCACCCCGGAGGGTGTGATTCTCGGCATGCCTGCAGACAAGCAGGTATGGCTACAACCGGGAGATGTGATGGAAATTGAAATTGAACATTTGGGCGTATTAAAAAACAAAATTGTCGCTGTGTAATCCAATACACACCGGCAAAATAAGTTACATCGCTAGCTGGACCGCCGCATTTGCAAGCTGAAGTGTGGGGTCCAGCAGCGGCAACGCACTATCTTTTTGTGTCAGAATCAATGGAAGTTCGGTACACCCCAGCACAATGCACTCCGCGCCGTACAATTGGAGTTGTTCTACGATTACACGGAGTGGCCGAATCTCCGGTATCGGTTCTCCGGCTTTATAAGCGTAAATGTATCGCATAACCGTTTCCTGATCCGCTTCAGTCGGCGACAGGCACGTAAGTCCTACTTGATGAAATGCATTTTGATAGAGGTTGGTTTTCACAGTTCCGGTCGTAGACAATAATCCCACCGTTTTCAACCCAGATTCTTTACAAGCTTCGGCAGTAATTTGGATCATGTTTAATAGTGGAATCTGAATCCCTGCCTGAATTTGATCATAGTAGTAATGAGCGGTATTGCATGGCATCACTACAAAATCAGCGCCCATTTTCTCAAGCATGGTGGCGCTCTTCAAAATCTCATTCACGGGTCTTGGACCCCCGCTCAGGATCGATTCCGTCCTGTCCGGTATCGAGGGATTGTTGTCAATGAGGATGTGTAGGTGTTCGCGGTCAGAAGACGCCGGAGTCTGCTCCACGATTTTCTTAAATAAATCCACGGTAGCCATTGGCCCCATTCCGCCTATGATACCGATTGTTTTTTTATTCATGTTGATCACCAGTATCGTTTTTTAATGGTATCTCATCATACCGCGCCATATCAAAACCTTCGGCCATTCGGCCCTCCGGTCCCTTCACTTGTTCCGCCATCGTTAACGAATTATAAACCGCTTCCTGTACCGCTTCCACCGTGGCTTCAAAATAAGGATTTATGTCCTCGTCAGGCAATTGGATAAAAGATTGTAGTGCCGTATCATGGCGATGAATGATATTCGCTTTGCAATTGGAGAAGGCAATCACGATTTCTCCGCTACCATGGTGAATGTAAGAACCTGTATTCGTCAAGCCGATGATGGCCCGTTTTGCCAGCCTGCGCAATTGTCTGTCAAGCATGGGTGCATCCGTGGCAACGATCACCATACAGGATCCGCTTGTCTGTGGGGATTCGATCCCACGGCTTTGAACAGGGTGCCCATAGAGATGAAGATTTCCTCCAAAATTGGTTTGAACCAGAACACCCACCGTATATTCCTTCACTCTGCGCGAAGAAGTCCCAATCCCACCCTTAAACCCATAGCAGATGGTGCCTGCTCCCGCGCCGACCGCTCCTTCCTCCACCACCTCTGACAAGGATTGAATAGCCAGTCTCACGTGTTCAGGCTGGATGGCCATTTTTTTAATGTCGTTTAGCTGTGCGTCATTGGTTTCCCCAACGATGATGTTAATCGAATTTTGCTCAGGCGAAAGCAATGCCAGATGGTATTCCAGTAATCCTTGTAAAACACTCGATACAGACAACGTGTTGGTCAAGCCGATCATCGACTCGATTTCGCCTAATTCTTCGACTTGAATGATACCGGTTGTTTTGCCATATCCGTTGCCCACATGAACCGCAGCTGGAACTTTTTCTGCATACACGTTTCCGGGATGCGGGCGAATCACGGTGACGCCGGTGTTCATACCACGGTCCTCATCATGCATCGTATGATGGCCAACCGTGACACCGGGGACATCGGTGATGCTGTTTCTGATCCCTGGCATGTAGTGCCCCGGTATGTCCATCCAGTCACGGATGCGCTTAAACTGCTTCACTACTACAACTCCTCAATCCCGTAATGCGAAACAAAATGTTGTATACGCGCCAGCGATTCCTTCAGGTTTTCGACTGAATTGGCATAACTGATGCGAATGTGGCCTTTACCGGACTCGCCAAATGCATCGCCGGGTACGCATGCTACACTTTCCATCGCAAGCAAATCATAACAGAATTTAGTCGCGTCATTCGCAACAGCAGAAATGTCAGGGAAAATATAAAATGCCCCCATCGGTTTTATGCACCGAATTCCGCTGATCTTTGCTAAACCGTCATAAACCAGATCCCGTTTTTCCCGGTACACGTCCACGGTGTGTTGAACGGTATCCAATCTGGAGAGCGCATACTGGGCGGCCATTTGCGAAGATGCCGGGACACACGAAATGATATTCTCCTGAAGAATGGTCATTTTTCTGATGATAGCCTCCGGACCTAATGCAAATCCCACCCGCCAGCCCGTCATGTTGAACGCCTTTGAAAATCCGTTGATGACGACGGTGCGTTCTCTCATTTCCGGAAACTGCGCGAGGGATTTGACCTGAAGGCCGTCAAAAAGCAGCATGCCGTAAATTTCATCCGAAATCACCAGAAGATCTTTGTCCACCGCAAGTTGTGCTATTTCCTTCAGGTCTTCGTCGGTCATCACGGCGCCGGTGGGATTGGACGGATTATTAATCAAGATGGCCTTGGTTTTCGCGGTGATTTTTGCTTCGATGTCCTGCGCTGTCACCTTGAATCCCTGATCGATGCTGCTTCTCACCGGAACCGGGACGCCTCCCGGAAAGGAAATCAAGGTGTAATAATTGACCCAGGTAGGTTCGGGAACGATGACCTCATCTCCTGGGGAGATGAGTACGTGAAAAAGCGTAGACAGAGCGCCCATCGCCCCGACGGTGACTATGATTTCCCCATCAGGTTTGTAGGCAAGTTCCGGAAGAAAAGTGGCCGAAATGGCTTCACGCAACGTCATATAGCCTGCATTTGGCGTATAGCGTGTATAGCCGTCTTTCAAGGCCCGGCAACCGGCTGCTACAATATCGGGATGCGTACTAGCATCAGGTTCCCCCACTGCCAAACTGATCAGGTTTTCGACACCGGTCATTTTATCAAACATTGCACGAATAGCGCCTTGATGGAGCCATGCCGCCTTGTCACTAAGAAAATTCCGCAATCGCCTTCAACCACCTTTCGCCGATAGTCGGATGGATCAAAAAATAGCATTTAATACTTTAAGTGGATCTAGGACAAACTGCCCATCTTTTCTGACGAGAACATCATCAAAGTAAATTTCCCCGCCGCCGTATTCCTTTGCGTGCATTTGCACAATATCCATGTGAATGATGGAATGATTGCCATTATCCGTTGTGATATAAGAATTACCAACAGCCAGATGGATGGCACCCCCGATCTTTTCATCAAAGAGAATGTCCTTCATCGGCTTCGTAATTCGATTATTCACCGACATGGCAAATTCCCCAAGATAGCTAGCCCCATCGTCCAAACCGAAAATGGCATTCAGTTTTTCCGTTTCGTTTGCGCTTGCCTTTACGATTTTGCCGTCTTTCAATTCCAGGCGAATTTGTTCGAACAATGTGCCGCGAAAGTACACCGGGCAGTTAAAGGTGATATACCCGTTTGCCGAATATTTGACAGGGGCAGTAAACACTTCGCCGTCAGGCAAACCATTTTTGCCGTCAGATTTTTGCGCGTTGATCCCTTTGATCGAAAAGCTAAGATCTGTATCTTTTGCGACGATGCGAACTCGATCCGTTTTCATAAAAAGGTCAACGAGTTGGTCCATCGGTTCTGACATCTTCGCATAGTCCAGGTTGCATACTGAATAATAGAAGTCTTCAAATTCTTCCTTGGATTTTCCGAAGAGTTGCGCCATCGCATTGGTCGGGTATTTAACCGAAATCCATTTTGTCTTCGTCACTACGTAGCCAAAAAAACACTTATGCATAAAGTTCTTATTGTATTGGGTCATCTGCTCGAGAGGAACATCCGAATATTTATAGGGGTTATCGAGCGCCGAAATCACAATCAGAACTTGCATGTTTTTCACTTTTTCGAGAGAGTAGTTACCGAAACTCTCCATCTGCTCTGCATGGCAGGACTGTAAAAACACTTTCTGAATATCGGTATCGATCAATTCAAAAAAGGGATAGGCACCACATTTGTATACTTCTTGAATCAGCTCGATCACGAGCGGTTTGGCCTCGAGTCCTTCAGCTAAAATGTACACTTTTTCTCCCGCTTTGACAGAACAGGAGTAATGGACAATGGTCTTCGCAAAATCTTGAAGGTTTGACAATCATTTCACCACCTAGGAGTCGTTCACCCACCCATCAGGATGCCTGTAGTCGTCCAAAAACGCCTGCAGACATCCTGGGCGGATTCTAATTTATCCGTTTGCTTTCCTCAGATTCGGAAGAAGCTTTGAGATCCTGTACAAAAAGACATTAGGGATTAAGGAGAGAGCTGAACATACGATCATCACGTAAAACAGAGTGCTGTATGATCCTGTATTTGTAATAATCAATCCCAGCAACGGCGTGCTAATGAGTGATGTGACACTGATGAACATCACCGCTGTGGAATACAGGGTGCCCACGTTTTTGGTGGACGGTGCAAAGGACATGACATAAGGAATCACTAGAACATCCATGATGCTTGACGCCATACCGATGAAAAAGACCCAGATGCAAATCAAGGCGAAACTGTTCGTCATGAATAAAATGCCGAATGCACCGACTATCATCACGATGGAACCAATGGCAAACAGAATGGAGCGATTGATTTTATCTGCGATGACACCGATCGGAATCGACATCAACATATAACCCATAAAGTAAACAAGCGTTGCGATCATTGCAATATTGGGGGCAATTCCGAGATTTTTATATAAGTAGGAGGAACCATAAGTCTGCATGCCGTAAATGCCAAAGTTGACTAAAATCTTAATGGCAAAGATTAAAACAATCGCGATTTTTTCATTTCTGTTGATGAGTCTAAATGTTTCCGCGATCACTTTGAATGGATTGAATTTTTGAGCATTCGCACTTGCTCTCTCTTCTCTCAAGAGGTTGTCTTTCTCTGTTTCAGGCGGACTGAATAATGCAAATGCGATCACAATCACCAACTCAATCGCGGCACCGACATAGAACGGATACTGATGATTCATATTGTAGAGCATCGTTCCAATGAAGGTAGCAATCAAAAAGCCAGTACCGCCTAGAAATACGCCATATGATGAAAGTTTTCCCTGGTGATGCTTTGGCACCATATTGTACTGATAGCTGGAGCGAAACGATTCCGCAATCGGGTCACTGATCATGACAATGAACACAAGAATAACCGTAATGATTAAAAGCGGCATCAACTTGTGCAAATTTCCGCTGTCCGCGGGCGTGATAGTGGAGGCGATGAGCGGAACGCAGGAATACGCGGCGATGGTAATCAGTCCCATGATCACGCCTAGTTGTCTGCGTTTGGTTGTGCGGTCCCCCCATGCACCAAAGATGGGGACAAACAAAATAAACACACTGTGAATGGTCATCAGTAACCCTGTTTGAAACGCATTTAGACCAAAACCTGATACCTGTACAGTACTTGTCGAAGTAAAGGCGGAATTACCTGCCTGCAAAATGATGGGAAGGTAGTTATTCCAAGCCCCCCACATGACAGAAATACCCATACTCAAAAGCCCGTAGAGAATGAAAAACTTCATGTAAGGTCTTGCGTTACTTTGCACTTCACCCGCTGGATTGGTGACATCCGCCATCAAACTTGCCTCCCCGTTCTGATCTTTTTTTTAAGTGCGTTTTTTCAGCACCATGCCCGCCCTGATACCCGTAAATTCACCGTGCGTCACCGCGATTTGTCCCCGCACGATCACTGTGTCAATGCCGGTATTCTTCTTAAAGGGATACATAAAGTCGTTATTTTCCGTGATTCTTTGCCAGTCGAACACGCAAATGTCTGCCTGGTACCCTTCAAGCAACAAACCAATGCCGTCAATGTTGGCTGTTTGCGCAGGTAGATAACAAATTCTGCGAATCTCTTCTTCAAGTGAAAACATGTTGCTTTCGCGGACCATGCGCAACCGTTTAGGGAAAGTGCTCATCCCCCGCGGATGTGCCCCGTTCATTTTGTTATGATCGTAGTGTTCGAGGTTGTGACCGACATCAGCACCCGCCATGGTCTCCGAATGCGCAAGAATAGTAAGCATATCTTCTTCATTTTGATAAAAATAGGCCGCATCGACATCGCCGCTATTTTCCACCAGTAAATCAAACGTCACATCGATCGGTGAACGCCCCAATAATCCGGCAATTTCGGCAATGGTCTTGCCTACATAGTCAGGCGTCTTAGGGGCCACAAGGATTAAACAACCGTCAAATCCGCTGCATTTTAGCAAACTCTGCGAGGACGGACTGAACATCACCTCACCAACCTGATTGCGAAACACAGGGTCTTTTAACTGTTCAATTAATGCGTGGATTCCGTTTGCGGCAAACTGCTCAGGTAGCGTATGAATCAGGGCGGTCTGCCCGGCTATATAAGGGTATTGGTCTATGCGGACACGAATCGTGCCTCTTTCGTTCGCTTCCTGAATCAGGCGAAGTGTATCTGTTGATTTTCCTCGATTGGTTAAGCCCCCGATTTTATGATGGGAGATCACCACATCGCAACCGCTTTCCTCCCCAATCGAAATCGCTTCCGCCACCGCTTCAACCACGGTGTCGCATTCGCCGCGAATGTGGGAACTGTAGCAGCCATGATACTGGGCGACGATGGAACAAAGCTCGATTAACTCCTGTCGGTCTGCATAGACGGACGGGGGATAAATCAACCCTGTTGAAAGGCCCAGAAATCCGCACTGCATCGCCTCCTCCATCAAGCTCTTCATCTGCTTCAATTGGGTCGGTGTCGGTTTGTCCGGGCTAAATCCCATGACACTTGCGCGAATGTTGCCGTGCGGCGCATATAACGCCATATTGGTTCCCATCTTAAAATCTTTGGTTCCTTCCGAAAATGCGCGAAAATCCCTGGTGATGTTCCTGACATGTTCGATCAATGCATCGGGCACCATTCCCTTAGCACTATCCAACAATCCGTCATAGTAAGGCAGAATGCCGCCGCCGCAATTACCCGCAATTTCCGTAGTCACCCCTTGTTCCAGCAAGTGATACGCATCGGTGCCAAACAGGCAATAATAGTCGCCATGAGTGTGATTATCGATAAACCCAGGTGAGACCACTTTGCCAGTTGCGTCAATGGTGGTATGAGCTTCAAGCGTGATATTGGGGGCTATTCTTCTGATTTTTCCGTCTTTAATCGCCACATCAGCGAAAAATGCTTTTCCACCGGAGCCATCTACCACAAGGCCGCTTTTAATCAATACATCGAGCATTGTTCTACCCTCCTTTACTGTAAGCTGGTTTACGGCTCCATTTCCGGCAGCGGCCAACCGTATTCTTTCGCAGCGGTGCGCCCCATCGCATAGTAAAAATCGAATCCTTCATTCGAATTTAATAGCAGGGTGATGCCGCTCCCGTTGGTAAGGAAAAATGCTAGACTAATAAATCCGTCATTGGTGCCTGTATGGCCAAACATATACACATCCGGATCCAGCGTCGGATATATGTAAAACCCAATTCCGTTTTCTGAATTTTTTTGCCGTACTAGCATTTGTTGTAACGTCGCTTTCGAAAGATTAGGATCATCGTCATTTTTCAGGATATGGAGAAGATGGACACCAAACTTGGCCAAATCTTCGGCGGTTGACCAGAGCCCTCCGGCTGCAAGTTCTACGTAGATGTTATTCCCTCCCGGAATCGGCTCATAGTGATCTAGCCTTCGCCCTCCGCGAGTGGGATTGTAGCCAATCGGCAGTGGTTGATGATAGATTTCGTGAAACTTCGGATGATTCGACTGATAGAAGGTGCTGTTTGTCATGCCAAATGGTCTTAAAACCAGTTCCTCCATGATCGCGGCAAAGTCATCATTGCCCATTACATCGCACACCACTTTGGATGCCAACACAAATCCGCCACCAGAATAAGGGCCGGTGGGATTGTCCTCCGTAATCGGAACGAATGAGTAGGGTTCGCGAACCACCATTAACCGCTCCGTCTTTGCCGGGGGTTCACCATTTAACACTTGCTGAATGGTCGGAAGTGGACTCCCCTTTTGATAACCTCCAAATCCACTGACATTTAAGCCGGCGACGTGACCCATGATCATTCTCAGTGTAATTTGATTGCTCAGTCCAGTTTTAGCAGGCACCTGATAGTCTTTGAGGTATTCATTGACATCGCGATCCAAATCTAAAATTCCTTGCTGAACCAGTTTCATCAGACCGACAGCAAACACAGCCTTACTGATCGAAGCGGCCATAAAAGGTGTTTGATTGTTAATGCTTTGACTTCCGCCATGTTCGGTCACACCTGTGCTGTATACAAAATCAATTTCATCATTTTGTATGCAGGCAAAGCTTAATGCGGTGGTGTGGAAATACTCCATTCTTTCCTGTAGAGAATAGGTTTTGTAGGTGTCGCCTTCCCTTACCAATAGATTGTTTATGATCGCTTCCAGGTGTTCGTTCACTGCTGATCCTCCTCTTTTTGCTGCGTCTTACTGAGGTAATTCAGCGCTGCCGTTGCATAGACGGCTGAACCGAAGGGAATCGCTTCGTCGTCAAATTCCACTTTTTCGTGGTGACCGGGATAATGTCTGCCCTGGGGTGATTGGCTAATCACGTGAAGATATACAGAAGGAACTCGGTCGGCAATCAAAGCAAAGTCATCGCTGCCCATTGACAAATAGCGCTCAAGTGGAGCAATCACCGTTCCCTGGAGTTGATCCTTCAGCCAGGTGTGTAGTTGCCTGCTAAAATGGTCATCGTTGATGAGCATCGGCAGACTGGACCGAATAGCCAGATTCCCTTCCAGACCGTAGGCTTGACAGACAAAATCCACGATGGTTTTCATTCGACTTAAAATGGACTGTCTTTTGGCTTCGTCTGTCATTCGCAGCGTGCCGGAAAAACTGCACGTTTCAGGAATAATATTGGCCGCACTTCCTGAAGCAATTTGACAAACGGTCAAAACCCCCGGGATCGATGCGTCCTTTTCATACGTCATCATGTCGGTCAACGCTTCAATCACTTTGACAGCGCCGTAAATTGGATTTTTGGCATCGTGCGGTTCCGCGCCGTGTCCGCCTTTTCCTGTGATACTTACGACAAATTCATCCCGGGAAGCAAATACAGGGCCCAGGCCAATGGCAACAACACCTGTCGGGTGCTCTTCAAACCCTGCAATATGGATCGCCAAAGCAACATCCGGTTTAGGATCGAGAATACCCGCATCGAGCATCGCCTTGGCACCGTCTGCTGTCTCTTCCCCAGGTTGAAACATGAGAATCACCTGGCCGTCCAGTTCATGTTCATGTCTTTTTAATAGGGAAGCGGCGCCAAGCAGCATCGCCGTATGCAGGTCATGACCACAGGCGTGCATATGGCCGGGATTTTCAGACGCAAAGTCCAGCTCTGTTTTTTCGTCGACAGGCAGCGCGTCCATATCCCCTCTGAGAAGAATTCGCCTACCTGTTGACTTACCTACTACAGCCTTAATCCCGCTTGGCGTAATTTCAGAAAACTCAATGCCAAGTCGAGTTAACTCATCCTTTACCCTTTGCGTTGTAACGGGTAATTGCAGCCCAATCTCCGGATTTTGGTGTAAAAAGTGCCTGATTTCTATAAAATGGTGTTTGTCTGCTATTGCTTCATTTAATAAGTCCATGGTTTTGTGTGTAGCATGACCCTTTTCATCATGCGCTCCCTTCTGTTCCCGCCACCGAACATGGCAGTCAAACTCATGACAACGTTTTCAAATTGGTTTATTATTTTGAACTCGATTTAATATAAAAAACATATCAACGAATCACCGATTTGTCAATCCATCAAACTAGGATTGTAGCTTCCCGCGCTTAACTTTTAATATTTACACTAGCAAAGGATATTGGCGTACTTTACCAAATTTAATCATGGTGATTCGCTTGTAGCTTTGCATATCTTTGTGCATCAAGATGGACGAAATTCCCGCACCAAATCACCATTCAGGAGGTTGAATATAGACCAGGAAAAATTGCGTCTAGGGACGCTAAACACCGAATCAGCGCGCAATCTCGCGACGACCACCAAGACCGTTCTCATGAACGAGGAAAGTTCGCCGCGATGGATTCTCAAGTTGCTCCCGTGGGTGCAAGTAGAATCCGGAACCTACAGGGTCAACCGTCGTAAATTGGTTGTCAATAGCATGAACCGCATTCGCATTCTTCGCGGTGACGGACAAATCATGGTAGACCGTGAAAGTTTGCGCTCTATACCTCTTTTTTCAAAAGCAGATGATCACGTGGTGGAATTTATTGCATC
>JAJYOE010000030.1 GCA_021785975.1 Bacillota bacterium
TCTCCCTCAGCTCCAAAGTGCTCTCCAGTAAACACCGTACCGTCTTCCAAAATGAGTCTAGCCTTCAATCAATCCACCTCCACCCGCACTCAGCGTTCATAAACCACTTGCCCATGATGAATGGTCATGACTGGCCAGCCTGACAATTCACGTCCTGCAAACGGTGTGTTGCGTCCTTTTGAATAAAAAGCGGCAGGGTCCACCTGGCGAACCGTATCCGGATCAATCACCGTCAAATCCGCTACACCGCCAACATGCAAATCACCGCCAGATAAATGAAACACTTCCGCTGGCCTGGTCGACATTTTGTACACCAGCTCGGGAAGTGTCAGGATGCCACTTTTGACAAAAGAGGTAAATAGGAGCGGAAAACTAGTTTCCAGTCCTACGAGGCCAAAAGGTGCCTGTTCGATGCCCTTCGCCTTTTCCTCATCCGTGTGCGGTGCGTGATCGGTCGCAACAAGATCGAGCGTTCCATCGAGCAATCCCTGAACACAGGCGAGACGATCATCGTCTGATCGCAGTGGGGGATTGACTTTCGCATTGGCCCCAAATGTCTTCACCGCCTCCTCCGTTAAGAGCAAGTGGTGCGGCGTCACTTCTGCTGTAATCGGCAACCCGTGCGCTTTTCCCATCCGGATAGCGGTTACTGCGGCAGCCGGACTGACGTGACAAAGGTGCAAGTGCGCCTTCGCTTCTTCTGCAAGCCACAAGTCGCGAGCGATCATCGAGGTCTCCGCAACACTTGGGATCCCGCGAATCCCTAACTCTTCCGCTACTTTTCCCGCATGAAGGTGGCCACCTTTTGCCAGCGAATTGTCTTCTGCGTGGACCGCAACAGGCAATCCAAGCGTTTTTGCAGCGAGAAGCGCCTCAAACATGAGCTTTGCCGACTGCACACCTCGCCCATCGTCAGAAAGTGCCACAGCGCCTGCTTGTTTTAGTGCGGCAAAATCGGTCAATGCTTCTCCCTGTTCTCCTCTTGAAATGGCGGCAATCGGATGAACGGTGGCATAGCCATAAGCATTTGCTTTTTGGACCACTTCTTGTATCAATTCCGGAGTATCGAGCACAGGGGTGGTGTTTGGCATCGCGCAAATTTGCGTAAATCCGCCTGCCGCCGCTGCCCTCGTCCCTGTTTCAATCGTCTCTTTATGAACTTGCCCCGGCTCGCGCAAATGGACATGAAGGTCAATCAGACCAGGCAAAATATTTCCCTCGACAACTCTCACCGTATGCCCAGTACGCGTAAGGGCCGGCCCCATCGAGGTGATGAGGCCATCTTCAATGAGTAGATCCCACTTTTTCATCGCCTTTTCCTTAGGAAAGACTATGCTACCGCCAGTCAGTAAAAGTCCCATCTCAAACCCCCTCGTCAGCTGTCAAAGAATCGAGTAAGAGTGCCATACGAACCGGGACGCCGTAATGAGTTTGACGGAAATACGCTGCCCGCGGGTCACGGTCGACGGCGGTCGTAATTTCCCCTGCTCTTGGAAGAGGATGCATAATGATAGAAGATGGCTTCATCCGTTGCAAAATCGATTCATCAATCACGTACAAGCCCTTGCTTGCCTCGTATTCCTCGAGTGATTGGAAACGCTCTTTTTGAATCCGCGTCTGGTAAAGTACATCGACTTCACTGGCCACTTTAGATAAGTCTGCTTCAAATTCAACCGTGGCGCCGCGCGCGGTGGCAAATTTGATCAGATCATCCGGAAGCGGCGTATGAGCAGGAGCCGCGCACAAAAAGCGGATGTTGGAAAATTGGCTGAGCGTATAGATGAGTGAGTGTACTGTTCGGCCATACATCAGGTCTCCGACAAGGCCAACGGTCAAATCATCGGTCCTTCCAAGTTCCTTTGCAATCGTAAACGTATCGAGGAGCGCTTGAGAGGGATGCTCGCCTGCCCCGTCTCCTGCCGACAAGATGGGCACTTCACTAACGCTCGCGGCGCGCGCTGCGGCGCCGATCTCGTTGTGGCGAAGGACGATCACATCGGCATATCCGCCAACCACACGAATCGTGTCTTCTAGCGTCTCGCCTTTCACTGCAGAAGAAAATTCCTTCGCATTTTCCGTACTGACCACGTTGCCGCCAAGGCGCAGCATGGCCGTTTCAAAAGACAGGCGGGTTCTCGTCGAAGGCTCGAAAAACAGGGCGGCCATGATCCGGCCTTCTAAAAGACGGGTGTTTCTCTCTTTTTGCACGTTTTGCATAAGGAGCGCGCGGTCAATGACCGAGAGGATGTCTTGCTTCGTTAAATTTTTAGCACTGATGAGGTGTTTCAATCGGGTGTTTCCTCCTTTTACCTGCTGCTTTGAGGAGCTGTCCACTTATAAAGCCGTACTGCATCTTCCCCATCCACTTCGACGAGTCGAACAGAAATCCGTTCCGTGCGCGAAGTAGGGATGTTTTTTCCGACATAATCGGGCCTGATCGGAAGTTCGCGATGACCGCGGTCGACGAGTACGGCAAGTTGGATCAGTGCAGGTCTTGCCGTATGAGTCAGAGCATCAAGCGCCGCCCGTACCGTACGCCCAGTAAAAAGCACGTCATCAACGAGGATGACCCTGCGATTGTGCACGGTATCACGCTCTGGCTGCGCGGGAATGACAGGTTCTTTTTCCCTGTCATCGCGAAATTGAGAAACGTCTAGTTCGATGACCGGCACCTTCCATCCCTCAATGCGACCAATTTCCAGCGCAAGTCGCTTGGCAAGAAATACGCCGCGCGTGCGAATTCCGGCAAGCAGTATGTCCGAAGCACCGTCAGAGCGTTCGATGATCTCGTGGGCAATTCTCGTCAAAGCCCGGAGCATCGCCGTCTGATCGAGCAGCGTTACCCCGATCTCTGGCTCCATGCCGCCACCTCCCAAGGATTTGGGTACAAAAAAGGGACCTCCTCCAAAGAAGAAGATCCCTTTTGCGCGTTGTCAATTTCCCTTTGGATTAATCCAATAAAAGGGGTTCGCCGCTAGAAACTGCCACTTTTCGACAACGCTCACTGTTCTCCGCTTCCTTGCAAGTCTCTCTGTACCTGCTTAAAGGACCCTGTGTTATCTTTATCTTAGCAAAGTGAAATTGCCTGCGTCAAGGCGCGCGCAACTTGTCGAGTAAATTCACCATCGGCGCTGGAAGCGGAACATGAAAAACCAATGATTCTCCGCTTCTCGGATGCACAAATCCAAGTGTCCCCGCATGCAATGCCTGACCTTTTAAGTCAAACGGATCTTTCGTCGCATACACCAGATCGCCTACCACAGGGTGATCAATATACGCCATGTGAACACGAATCTGGTGTGTTCTTCCTGTTTCCAGACGAAGCTCCAGATAGGTGTAATCAGAAAAAGTTTCCAGCACATGAAAATGAGTGATGGCAGCCCTTCCGCCACCGTCTTCACGCACCGCCATCTGCTGCCGTTTGTTGGGATGCCTGCCGATCGGAGCGTCCACCCTCCCGCGATGGTGACTGAACACACCGTGCACCACCGCATGATAGATCCTAGTCATCGAGTGATCCTTAAGTTGCTCGCTGAGCCCAAGGTGCGCCAGATCCGTTTTTGCAACGACAAGTAGCCCGCTCGTATCTTTATCAATGCGATGCACGATTCCTGGACGTTCCTGTCCGGAACTCATAGATAAATGGCCAAAATGCCACAACAGCGCATTGACCAGGGTTCCATTCGCGTGGCCTGGTGCCGGATGCACCACCATGCCGCGTGGTTTATTCACGACCAGCAAATCGCTATCTTCGTACACTATGTCAAGCGGAATGTCTTGTGGCTCGGTGTCCGGGGAAGACGGTGCCGGTAAAACAATTTTCACCAATTGGCCTCCCTGAACTTTCTTGCTCGCTTTGGCAACTCTTCCATCAATATACACCCTGTCCTCATCAACCAGGCGCTGGATAAACGTGCGCGTTAACTCCGTGACTTCCGCGATGTACTTATCAAGCCGAATTCCTGTTTTACCCACCGTCAGGAGGATTTCATCGTCATCCCCGTCATGATAAAGCAGATCGTTTTCCATTTCATTCATGGGAGTCATCCCTCCCATCTTTCTTGTTAGGATGGTGGTTGGTATCACCAGTGAAAAAAAAGCGCACAAGAAGGTAAATCATCGACACGACAATGGCACTGTCCGCCAGGTTGAATACCGGAAAGCGGATAAATTGGAGGTAGACATAGTCAATCACGTACCCAAGGTGCACACGATCCAGAAGATTGCCTGCAGCACCGCCAAGTAACAGCCCCAGCGCCACCTTAAGATCCCATTTGCCTATCGCGCGTCGACGCTCGAGAAATACGATCACCGCTATCACTAGTACCGAGACGATGATTAAGAGTATCCGCTGATCGATAAACAAACTGAAGGCAGCACCATAATTCTTTATGTAAAAAAGATCGACCACGCCCGGAATGATCCCGATCGCCTGATTGACAGTCATATGCGTGACCACCAACCATTTAATCGTTTGATCAAGGGCGATGACGATTACTGCGATCCAATAAAGCAATCCGCTTCCCCCTCGTCTCTCGACATGGTACCACGAGGGAGATTTGACAACAAGTCAATCGATTTCTGTTTCCCAATATGAAAAATCATGAAAAGGAATGACTTCTTCTTCCACAGGTCGTATTCTTTCCTGTCCTTCACTCTCAGACCATTCTTCACACGCCAGGCAGTATTTGGCTGCCGGGTACGCCTCGAGTCGTTCCTCCGGAATGGGTTGCCCGCATCGTTCACATGTGCCATAAGTACCCGCATCCATGCGCATCAGCGCATCCTCAATCTCCATAAGATGAATGCGCTTTTGCTCCTTCATCGCAAAATCTGTATCGCGCTCCATCAGTTCACTGGCAAGATCTGCAGGATGTTGATCGTAGGCTGACAATTCGCTGGTGACCTCTCTCAGCGATTGTTTTTGATGCTCACTCCAAAGTTGATGTAATTGTTCTTCCAGATCTGCTTTTTCAATCCACAGTGCGTGTTTCAATTTGCCAATCTCCATGCAGACTCCTCCTTTCACTTCACAAACCGATCAGTATGTGGGCATATGCAATTGCGCCTGCACGATTCGCACCAAGTCTGCAATAAAGGAACCGATAAAAGGCAGATTCACCAGTGCCATACGCTGAAGTGCCATCAACACTAAACCAGCGATCAGCGTAAATCCTATGCCTATCCCCACCCCGCGCGCGATTCCACCAATAAAATTCAGCCAGATCAACCTTAGGGGGCGCTGCAATAATTGCACATAGGCAGAAAAATTTGCACGCTCAAAATAGCTGTTGAGTCTGGTCAATATTTCTGTCAGTGAACGCGACTCTTCATCCGGCATTCCATCACCCTTTTCATGAACAGACTTTCCTAGTGTGTCCTGATTAAAGTGGGTTTATTTAACATTGAGTAGAACGCCATGCCGTGAGATAGTGTGATGGGGAGGTGATCCATTGCGGAGGGAGTTTTTACGCCGTACGGCAATTGTGCTGATCTGGATCAGCGGCATATTGATTGTCGGCAGTTTTTTTGCGAAAGAGGCTTTTCAGTTTCAGGTGAACCTGGTGTATTTGCCGTTCTTTTTTGCCATTGGACTCATTGGGCTCGTCATTATCCTGCTGATGGGAATATTTTAGCGGGGGCGAAGACAAGCTTCGCAACCCCCGCTTATTTTTTCACGCAGTTAAAATCCCTGCACATCGGGAACACACATGCTCGTGACCGTCGTAGTCGCTGACATCCGTCCGGATATGCCAGCAGCGATCGCACTTTTCTCCCTCTGCGGGACTGACGACTACCGCGCCTGCTTCCTCGACGAGCGCACCCTCCGGAGGATTTTCTCCCTCCTCGTGCACTTGGATCGCCGACACAATCAACAACTCTTTTAATTCCACAGCGTGCTTTTCGATCAAATCCAAGTGACGAACCTGATACAAATCTACCCTAGCGCCAAGCGACTGACCGATCACTTTGTCCTGCCTGGCCGTTTCGAGCGCCTGAAGCACTAACGAGCGCAGGGCCATAATCTGTTCAAATTCCTGTGCCAAATCATCCTGCATATATTCGTCAGCGAGCGGATACCATTCCTGCATTTGCACGCTCGGCTCTATGACGCCAGGGATTTCTCCCCACACTTCGTCCGCAGTAAAAGTCAAAATGGGAGCCACCAGGCGCACCAGTGTATGAAGGCTCTCATAAAGCACAGTCTGGACAGAACGGCGTTTGACGGAAGTGGCATTTTCTACGTATAACGCGTCTTTCATCACGTCCAAATAAAAACTGGACAAGTCAACCGCACAGAAATTCTGCACCGCATGGTACACGACATGGAACTCATAATCTCGATAAGCCTCCTGGCAACGCTTCGACAACCTCGCCAGACGATCGAGCACATAGCGGTCAACACTTCGAAGTTCACTGTAGGAAACGCGATCTTCTTCCTTAAAATCATAGAGGTTTCCTAACAGGAAACGGAAGGTGTTCCGGATCTTACGATAGACTTCTGCCACTTGTTTTAAGATAGACTGGGAAATCCGCACATCCGCCTTATAATCAACAGACGCCACCCAAAGACGCAAAATATCTGCGCCCATTTGCTGAATCACCTGATTAGGATCCACCCCGTTGCCAAGGCTTTTCGACATCTTTCTGCCTTCTCCGTCCACGATAAACCCGTGAGACAATACCTGCCGGTATGGTGCCTTACCTCTCACCGCGACGGACGTGGAAAGCGAGGAATTGAACCACCCGCGATATTGGTCGGACCCTTCGAGATAGAGGTCTGCCGGCCAACTCAGGTCCTGGCGCTTTGTCAACACCGCCATGTGGCTGGATCCAGAATCAAACCAGACGTCCATAATATCTGTTTCTTTACGGAAATGATGGCTGCCACACTCACACGTTTGACCCTCAGGCAATAAATCCTTGGCATCCCGCTCAAACCACACCTGGGATCCATAATGTTCAAATAATGTCGCCACGTGTTCAATCGTGTCACGATTTAAAAGTGTTTCCCCACAATCTTCACAATAAAAAACAGGAATAGGAACTCCCCATGTACGCTGCCTGGAGATACACCAGTCGGTTCGATCTGCAATCATGTTGTGCAGTCGAATTTTACCCCAGGGCACCGCCCAGTCCACGCGGTCGATTTCCTCCAGCATGGTTTCACGAAAGGCTTCAATCGACGCGAACCACTGCTCTGTCGCCCGGAAAATCACCGGATTTTTGCAGCGCCAACAATGTGGGTACTGGTGTTCGATCTCACCTTCTGCCAAAAGCGCATGCGCTTCTCTTATCGTGTCCACAATCTGTGGATTGGCTTTCGCGTAAAACTGCCCCTCAAACGGCGCGGCCTCTGATGTGAATTTTGCCTTGTCATCGATCGGCGCAAGGATAGGCAGGTTGTACTTTAAGCCGACCAGATAGTCGTCCATCCCGTGACCAGGCGCAGTATGGACAGCACCGGTACCTGTTTCGAGCGTGACGTGATCGCCGAGAATAACCATTGATTCACGATCATAAAAAGGATGCCTCGTCTTAACGCCTTCGAGTTCTTTCCCCTTGAATGTTTGCAACTTTTCATAAGTGGCAATGCCGGCGGCGTTCATCACTTCGTCGATTAGTGCACTTGCGATCAGTAATTTTTCACCATTTGCAAGGATTAGCGAGTATTCAAAGTCAGGACCAAGCGCCACTGCTACATTGGCCGGAATGGTCCACGGAGTCGTCGTCCAGATGACGACGTGTGCATCGTCTGGCAACTTGCCGAGCCCATCATTTACAGGGAATTTCACATAAATCGACGGGGATTTCTTATTCGCATATTCGATCTCCGCTTCGGCTAGCGCCGTTTCGCAGGATGGGCACCAATAAACTGGTTTCAATCCCTTATAGATGTATCCTTTTTCCGCCATCGCGCCAAATACGCGAATTTGTTCCGCCTCGTAATCCGGTGTCATTGTCACGTAGGGATGGTCAAAATCACCGCGAACACCAAAGCGCTGAAACTGTTCTTTTTGGATGTCAATAAAAGATTGCGCATATTCCGCACACGCCTGTCGGAAATCAGTCACCTTGATCTCGTGGCGGTTTATTTTTTTGGCTTTGATAATTGCGGTTTCTATCGGTAATCCGTGCGTATCCCAACCAGGCACATAAGGTGCGTCATATCCTGCCATCGTTTTGGACTTAACGATCATATCTTTTAGGATTTTATTTAGTGCATGACCAATGTGCGTATTGCCGTTCGCATATGGCGGGCCATCATGCAAAATAAATTTAGGCTTGCCTGCCCTTTTGCTTTGCACTGCCTCATAGAGTTTGATTTCCTGCCAGCGCTTTAACATCTCCGGTTCTTTGGCCGGGAGGTTCCCACGCATGGGAAAATCAGTTTTGGGTAAGTTCAGCGTTTGATCGTACTCCATTACATAGCCTCCAACAGAAATCAAATAAAAAAGTCCGCCACTCAAGCGATAAGGAGCGCAGACATCTTTTATGAAATACTTAGTGCAGTGAAAAAAACATCAGACCTCGTCAGGCTCTTCAATGATATCTTCCCCGTCCGATTCGAGCATTTCCATCTGCGCCTGAATCAAGGAACGGAAACGGGCTCGAAAGATCATCGCCTGTTTTTTAATCTCATCCAATTCTAAAGAACTTTTGCGCGCTTTGTTAAGCGCCTCCTGAATGATGCGGTCGGCGTTCTTCTCCGCTTCGCGAATCACCAATTGCGCTTCCTTACGGGCATTTTGTTTCAGCTCTTCTGCAGTTTCCTGAGCAAGCATGATCGATTTGCTGAGCGAATCCTCCATGGCGTTGAACTTTTTGACCTGTTCTTCCATTTGCGTGAGACGTTCTTCAAGATCCTTGTTGTGCCGAATTAGACCTTCATAGTCTTTGATGACGCGATCGAGAAAATCGTTCACCTCATCTTCATTGTAACCACGAAGAGACCGCTTAAACTCTTTATTATGAATATCCAAAGGGGTTAGTGGCACAGAATGTCTACCTCCTATGTACGCATCCATGCAAAAAAAAATTAGGATTGATAAAAGCTATATTTCGACATATACAGACGAAAATCCTTTTTATCGGGGATCACTTGTCATGAATACTTGCCGATGCTGACAAATTGTCGACCGCTTCTGGGATTTTCCTCTACGGTTAAGATCCGGACGCGGCCTGCCCCCCGCATAGATACCACATCGCCTACGCCTACGCCTTCCGTAATGTCATCGCAGACGCTGAAATTGAGCTGCACCTTCCCCGATTTGATCAGTTGCGCCGCATCCGTTCTTGAATGCCCAAAAGCACTGGCGACAAAGGCGTCAAGCCGAAGCGATTTCAAAGTGAACCTACGTTCCTCCAATTTGACATGAGCCCCGGACAAGTCCGGTGTCGCTTCGAGCGCCTCCGCCTGCACGGGAATTTTCCCAGCATGAGTATAATGATCGATAAAATATAACGCCATTTGTCGGGTCACAAACACATAGGCAATGCCAAGCTCATTAGCGATGGCAATGTCCCCAGTCTGATTCCGTTCTATTCCCATCCCCAGCATGGAGCCAAGATAATCTTGATGTCTGACCGGTTCACGAGAAGCACTGACGAGTTTTAAGCAAACGATGTCAAAATATTCGTTATTGGGTTCCACCATGTGTTCAGCATATGGATAAAAAATCACCCGTTGACGCTCCGCATGGGGGTAACCCCCAAAGGACAATAACTCCACCTGGTGGCGGACAGCCATTATTGTCGCTATCTCGACTTCACGAGGTGTCAAAAAAGCAGTCAAGACCATGCGTCCGCTTTGACTTGAACGTTTGGCAAACCCATCAAGCCTCTTCGCTGATTCAGTTTCTGATTCGCGAAAATGCATGAGAAAATGGTCACTCATTCATGCATCCCCCGCGCTAGTATAGCCCCAACAGTGTCAACAGATACTGAACGAGCCACATCAGTCCTTTTTCCGCAAAATAATACGCAATGATGGCCGCATAAACAGAAATATCTAAATACATCCCTCCAAGCGGAAGCGGAGGAATAATCCGCCGAAACGGTGCCAAAAAAGGTTCTGTCAAGCGATAAATCCATTGCCCAAAGCTCATGGCAGAAAGATCAGGAAACCAGCTGAGTAAGATTCTCGCAATGATCAAATACCAATAAATTGTTAACAGCCAGTAAACCAGTTCGACAATGATGAACCCCACAGCTTCACCTCAGTTGTGAACGACTCTCGCTCTCCAAGTATTCGCTAATTGCTCCTTGCACATCCACGTTATCCGGAGTGCAAAGAAACACCAGATGCCCAAGTTTCTGCATACTTCCGCCAATCGCATAGACACATCCACTCAGAAAATCGACAATCTTCTCTGCCACATCAAAGGACACCAGATGAAGATTCACCACCACAGAACGGTGCGCTTTCAAGTGATCAGCAATCATTTGCGTCTCTTCGTAGTTGCCTGGCTCTGTCAAAATGACGCGAACCTGTTTTTGCGTGTGAAGGTTTACCACTGTACCACCCTTGCGGCCGTATGCTGGTTCTGTTTCTGCCATGGTTGGCATCTCTTCCACAGTGTCTTCTTCTTCATAATCTTCTTCTTCTCCAAGCCCCAGGAAATTCATAACTCGTTGCAACATGTTTATCTTCCTCCTTTACAATTATAGTAAACGTATTCTATCAAACTAAAGATACACTAAATCCAATTATAGTGCGAGCCCTTCTTTTAAAACTAGTTTTCTGCCAATGCGAATCATCGTCGCCCCCTCTTCTATTGCAATCGGATAATCTTCCGACATGCCCATCGAGAGTTCAGGTAAGTGCAGACCAGCACTATTTTGCAGATCGTCCCGAAGTGTTCGCAATAAGCGAAATTCTTGTCTCAATCGCTCTCCATTATCTGTATTCGTGGCAATACCCATCAAACCCTTTATGGCAATGCCACGAAACTCGTTGCAATCTTTTAAAAGCGACGCTACTTCCTCTGGCATCAACCCTGACTTTTGCGACTCGCCAGAAATATTAACCTGAAGTAGCACATTTAGCCTCTTGCCAAGTTCCTGCGCAAACTTCGACAAATCCTCCGCCAGTTCCCACCTGTCCACGCTATGTATCCAATCAAAGTGTCTGGCGATAGGACGAGCCTTGTTTCGCTGGATGGGACCAATAAAGTGCCATTGAAGCTGCGGGAATTCCTCCACTTTTGCGCGTGCCACCTGCCACCTGTTTTCCCCCGCATCAGTAATCCCCGCCTGCACCAAGTCCCTCACTTCATCCACACCGATGTATTTCGTGACAGCAACAATCCGCACATTCCTTTCCGGATCACCGACCTTATCAAGAATCTGCTGGATCTCCAGTTGCACCTTCTTCAACCGATCCCGCACCTGCAACTGGTAACGCTCATCCATCCAAACGCCCCCTCATGACTTAAGATAAATAAACGCTCCCTGGCGACCTGTACGGCCACTTTCGCGGCGATGGGAAAAAAATCGCTCATCGCAATGTGTACAGATCCCTGTATCGTGTAATTGATCACTCGAAGCACCAAGACTCGTAAGCTCTTCTCGAATGAGCGTAGGGATGTCAAACATGTAACGCCCTTGCGACGTCAACGATGGCGTCAACGACTCACCGTTGGCCACTGACATGCGCCTGTAACTCTCCCTGACCGCTTCTGCAACTGGTTCATCCACCTCATAACAACAGCCCCGTATGGCAGGACCGACCGTCACCTGCAGTGCCTCCAGCCTAACCCCGAGATCAACCATCATCATGACCGTCGAGGTGATGATGCCACTTGTCGCCCCTCGCCATCCAGCGTGTGCCGCCCCCACGACTTTTTTATCCAGCCCGAAAAAAAGCACTGGCGCGCAATCAGCCGACAGAATCATCAGCGGAACCCCTTTTTCCATCGTCACAAGCGCATCCGCTTCTTCTATCGCATCGTCCATCGAAAAAGCGCCTCTGCCCGCCTCTTTTTTGCTCACCTGCCAAGCCCTGTTCGCATGAACTTGTTTCGCAAAAACAAAGTAATGCGGCACCGAATCAATGGCCTTTGCGATGATGGCCCTGTTGGAAAGCACGTCCTCATTGCTATCACCAACATGCAGACCGAGATTCATGCTGTCATAGGGCGACCTGCTCACTCCGCCTTCACGGTCTGTGAAGCCCGCTACCACGCCATGCGCCAACCAGTCATCCAGCTTGTAAAGCACTGCCACACCCCCAATTCACCCCCATCTTAGCACAAAAAAAACAGTGGCTGCATGACACAGCACACTATCCGTACCGACTAGATGAATCGGAAGAAGAACCTCCGGAAAGAAACGGTCGATCATTTGCAGAACGCAGATCGACCAGCACCACATCTGCGCCAATTTTGACGATTTGGTCCCAGGAGATGACCACTTCGTCCCCTCTAGAAAAGAGTCCAAAAAACTTTCCTTCCGGTGGAATGACCAGCGCCCTGACCATGCCAGTTTCCAAATCGATTTCAAGATCGCCAATCCCACCCAGTTTGCGCCCATCCACGACATTGATCACATCTTTGGTTTGCAGTTCCCCAGCTCTCACCATCAACCCTGCCTTAGCATGACGTGAAAGATTGTCTCTTACTAGGGTATGTCAGAGTCAGGGTAAATTTGCCTGGAAAGAAAGAATGTATCACTTGATATATTTTTGCATGTGGCCGATCGCCGCTTTTTCTAGACGTGACACCTGCGCCTGCGAGATGCCTATTTCGTCTGCCACTTCCATTTGCGTCTTCCCTTCAAAAAAACGCATGGAGAGTATCCGCTTCTCCCTTTCAGAGAGTCTGCGCATCGCTTCCTTAATCGCGATCTCCTCGACCCAACTGAGGTCCTGATTTTTCTCGTCGCTGATCTGATCCATCACAAAAATGGGATCTCCGCCGTCATGGTAGATCGGTTCAAAGAGCGAGACGGGATCCTGAATGGCGTCGAGCGCAAGCACCACATCTTCTCTAGTCACTTCCATCTCTTTCGAGATTTCCGCCACGGTTGGCTCTCTGAGATTTTGATTGGTCAGGCGATCGCGCACTTGCAGCGCCCGGTAGGCGATGTCACGCAAGGAGCGACTAACCCGTATGGGATTATTGTCTCTCAGGTAACGGCGGATTTCCCCGATGATCATCGGCACCGCATACGTTGAAAACTTTACATTTTGTGAGAGGTCGAAATTATCAATGGCTTTCATGAGACCGATACAACCTACTTGAAATAAATCATCCACATATTCCCCACGGTTGTTGAATCGCTGAATCACAGACAAGACCAGGCGCAGGTTGCCGTTGATCAGCTTTTCTCTCGCAAAAGTTTCGCCACTTTGCATTTGCGAAAACAGTTGTCTCATTTCCGTGTTCGTCAAGACGGGCAATTGTGATGTATTCACTCCGCAGATCTCAACTTTTGTACGCTTCAAGTGGTTCCCTCCAAGCGACATACCCGAACTCGTGTACCAGTATGTCCCTACAAGGGAGAATTATGCAGTCACATCATGCGGTTGAATTCCTTGCGAAGGCGCTTGATAATTCGTTTTTCCAACCGGGAAATATAAGATTGAGAGATGCCAAGAAGATCGGCCACATCCTTTTGCGTCATTTCGCTCCCCCCCTGCAGCCCAAAGCGAAGTTCCATGATCCGCCGTTCGCGCTCCCCCAGTTTGTCGAGCGCATCGTAAAGCAGTTCGCGATCCACTTCTTCCTCGATGTCGCGGTAAATCGTATCGCCCTCCGTGCCAAGGACATCGGAGAGCAATAGCTCGTTCCCGTCCCAGTCCACATTCAGCGGTTCATCAAATGACACTTCCACGCGCACCTTGTTGTTTCGTCGCAAAAACATTAGGATCTCGTTTTCGATGCAGCGGGAAGCATAGGTGGCAAGTTTGATTTTTTTCTCCGTATCAAAGGTGTTCACCGCCTTAATCAGTCCGATGGTCCCAATCGACACGAGGTCCTCAATGTTAATCCCCGTATTTTCGAATTTGCGTGCAATGTACACGACAAGACGAAGATTGCGTTCAATCAAGAGCGACCTTACTGCCAGATCTCCGCTTGGCAATTTGTCGAGCAAAAAAGCCTCTTCGTCCCTGGTAAGCGGCGGCGGTAACGCCTCACTGCCACCCACATACGCGATCGGCTCGGCGTCGCCAAATTTAAGCTGAATGCGTAGTATGAACAGTTTGACCTTTAGCCTTAGCGACGTTGCCATCCGTTTCTTCCCCCCATTTTTGTGTCCTCACGCTCGTGGCCGGCAAGATGCATTCAAAATCTGCCCGAGGAAAATACTCATCACTCATGAGTCCCAGCATCATCGGCGATAATGGGACTTCGCTACTCTTTTCCAGCATCACGGCGGCCTCTAAGTTGACTCCGAGCATCATCCCGTTTTTTTCTCCAACGCCCTGATAAGGAATGATGTGAAATTTCCCTGACCATTCAGGATGCATGGCACTAATGGTGTACAAGATCTGATACGGATCAGCCGCCTCGTGTAAAAGTTGATAGACGGATAATGGCAATAAGCGTTTAGCGGCCTCCATATTCAGCATGGCTACAGGGAGATGGGCAATGGGATCTTTCAGCAGGTTACCTGAATCAATCAACGCGCTGACTTCGACGCTAGCGCCGTCCACTGTCAAACGTACACGGGTAAAAAAAGCCTGGGTGCGCCATCCTTTTTTAACCTTTCGAAAAAGTGTGAGCGTCAATACTCCTGCAAGTGGAAGAAGGATGGACCAGGCGACGGTGTCCAGGCTAGTCCACCACACTACCTGTTGATGAACATAGGCAAGTTGACCCAATGAAAAAGAGGATGGGGAAAACAAACTCTGCATTGCAAGAAGCATTCCTCCGCTTGCTGCCGACACGCCAAGAAAACTAATGAATCGGAGCAACAGCCTCCTCCAGCCGGCACTCGTGATGAAATCCCTGACCGCACCAACAGAGATGACCATCATCAAAAAGGCTGCCGCTAATTTATACGGCGTTGAAGATAGAGATTGCCACCCAGGGAATAAGGTGGCCACTGCATAAGCGGACCCGATCGCCGCAGCAAGCAGCGTGCGATACCATTTGCTTGCTACATGCAAGAGTGCTGCAGTAGCATAGAGCAATACCGCATCAATACAAAAATTAATGGCAAACGCGAGATCGACGTAGACAACCACCGGACTTCCTCCACCCAAGTTGCCCACAGTATAGTCCATGTCTTCTGCAAAGGTTGTCACAATGTGCCGCTTGAGTGGCGTTTTTTCCTGACAAAATTCGATGGGATATATAATCTGAAGGAAGGCTAATGAGAGAGACCGCGACGCAGTGCAGGCACACCAATCACCAGACCCACTACAGCAGCAAGCAATAGTGCGAGGGCGTCAGTGCCCATGCCCACCGCCGACCCGTAGAGAAGCGCCGACCGAAGCCCGTCCATGGCATAAGAATTGGGGACAAATGAGGCAATCGTTTGTAACCATCCCGGAAAATAGGCAATATCCGTGATTCCTCCTGCCAAAAAGAAGAGATAAAACGATAGCATGACAGATAACACGCTGACCCGTTCCATGTTGCGAAACACCGTGCCCAGAAACACGCCGATTCCGGCTCCAAACACGCCGGCAAGCGTAGTCAACAGCAAGGCCCACAATGCTAACGTGATGGACGGTACAGCAATGATTCCTGCGATCATCGCTAACCCCATCGCTATCATCGCCACGGCGTCACTCGCTACGACGCCAGCGATGACTTTCCCCGTAATGAGTGTCAGTGCAGTTGACGGGGACATCAACAATTCCTTGATGCTTCCAGACTCCCATTCTCTAACTGAAGCAAGCCCCGCATTCACTACACCTGCTTGCAGTACGAGCATGACAATCACCGCCACCAGGTTAAAGCCGATAAAAGTCGCGTCTTTTGCGTGAAGATCCTGTTCGTGAATGGTAATGACGGGCAATTTGGAGGAAGTAGAATAGGACTTTTCAAATTGGGAAAGAAGGTCTGGCAAGGCCCTTCTCAAGTCATTGGCAGTATCTTCATTAAAATTGCGAACCTGCCATGTTAAATTCGGTGTTTTGCCGATAGACAGATCATAGGAAAATGCTTTGGGAATCGTTAAAATCGCAGAAACGCTCAATTGCTGAAACGCGTGATTGGCTTCCGTTGAATTCATCACCGTCGCCGAATAAAAGCCACCATAGTGAGTGGTGACATTTTCTAGTTGCATCGCGGCACGACCGCTTTTGTCCAAATTCACAATGGCGACCGGACTACCTTGAACAGCCGCCGCTTGCAGTACCAGGAGCAACATGAGAGCAATCGCAGGAAGTAGTGTGACTGCCATGACTGCCGGACTGCGAAGCCAAATGGCGATGTCTTTCTTGACGATTGCCCAAAGGATGTGTAATTGGTCCATCGAATACTCCCCTTAGTGTGAAATGACCGCACGTCGATAGGCGATACTGCTGATGACCAGCGCCGCAGCCGCCCAAATGAGCAATATGCCCCAGATGATCGCAGGTGGCAGGCTCATCGTCCAGTACCCTTCGATGGCATGCTGAAAGATCACATTGGCGTATAACACAGGAAACACACTGGCGATATCAGCTGCGACAGGAGTGCTCCAGGCAATGGGACCAAATGCACCACTGAGGAAGAACAGCGGAAGCCCAAGTGCAAAAGACAGAGGAATCACGATAAATTGTGATTTGACCAAACTGCCAATCGCCACTCCCAAACTGACGAAAACAAAGAGGGTCACGAGAAACACCCCGGTTAGTTCTCCCCATGCCACCGGTCGCACCCCAAAGAAAAGCAGCACGATAAAAACCAGCATCGCCGATACCATGCCGCTGACCATCCCCGCCGCAAGTTTTCCCATCACCACACTCCAAGGAGAAATCGGTGCCAGCATGAGTTCTTTGATCGTGCCTTTTTCCCATTCCCGGGCAGTACCACGGCCGCCAAAGAGTAGTCCTCCGATCAGTAAGGCCACTGTTTGGATGCTGACGGACAAAAAGGAGAGAAACGTCACCGTCTTTGGATACGTGTCCACTTCCCTGTAAGTCACGGGAATTTTTCCTGGAAAATTGGCGGCATCAAATTGATAGAGCACGAGCGGCATCCCTCTCCTGATGTCATTCGCAAAATCGCTGTTCAAATTATTGATCGTTAAATGGACTGACGCATGATTGTTAGTTGACAATTGACTGGTAAAGGAATGAGGGATTTGGATGGTAGCCACCGTATGGTGAGCTTGAATCAACGCAGTGCCCGAAACTGGAGAATTAATGGTCTGCGCTCGATAGGTAATAGAATGTTCGATAGCACTCGTCAATTGACTCCCGTATGCGCCTGTTTGGCCTGCTACAAGCCCTACTGGCACTTTTGCGCCGCCAATGGCGAAAAGCACGAATAAGATGAGAAAATTAATCGGCACCAAAATGGTCAGCACCGAAGAGAGCGGACGTACCAAGTTGAGCAACAGTTCATTTTTCATTACGCGGTAGGCTGCCAACAGCATTAGGCATCACGCACCCCTTTGCCAGTCAGTGCAAGAAAGACCTCATCAAGCGAAGGCTCCCGCAAGTTGATTTGCGACAAGGTGTACCCCGCTCCGCTGATCACAGACAGAATTTTTGGCACCATGGCCCCTGCCTGCTCCCCATTATCGCCGCTAAATGAAATGA
>JAJYOE010000031.1 GCA_021785975.1 Bacillota bacterium
AATGGTTTGGCGCCAACATTGCCATTAGCGGATTCCCCAACTTCACAAAACTTCCTGCTGGCAGTCGCATCTTGTTTCCTAGTGGCGCTGGACTGCTTTGCGAAGGAGAAAATCATCCCTGCTCTGCTCTTGCCAGCGTCATTCAAGAGAAATACCCTGATCCATCGATAAAGCGGGAATTGGTTCAACAGGCCATGGGGTTACGAGGCATCATTGCGGTGGTAGAACGAGAAGGCGTCGTTCATACGGGAGATGACGCAAAAATCTGGGAGATTTAAAAGGGGAGCCTTGTGAGCATCCCCTTTTTTTGAAGGACACAAAATCTATCCGTTTTATGCAATTTATGATCTATTATTGTTCCTATTCCTTAAAAATGCCGGAATATCGAGATTGTCACCACTTGATACCGGTGCACTCTGGTTCTGGAGGCGGCTCGGATCACGGTTGATTGGTCGAGGTGCCTGAGCACTGCTATTGACATCAAAACCAGTGGCAATGACGGTCACCACCACATCATCTTGTAAGTCAGGCTTGATCACCGCGCCAAAAATAAGGTTCACTTCAGGGTCTGTGGTCTCTTTGATGATTTCAGCTGCTTCCGTTGCTTCAAACAAGCTGAGCGACTCCCCGCCAGCCACTTGAATGAGCACCCCTTTGGCACCATCAATGGAGGTTTCCAAAAGCGGACTGCGAATCGCCTTTTGTGCGGCTTCTGCTGCTCGGTTCTCGCCTGATGCCACACCAATTCCCATCAGCGCTGAACCGCGTTCTGTCATAATCGTCTTTACGTCCGCAAAGTCCACATTGATAAGTCCTGCTTCGGAGATCAGATCAGAAATTCCTGAGACACCTTGCCGAAGGACATTATCTACTTCCCGGAATGCTGCAAGAATCGGCGTATTGCGATCAACAATTTCAAGCAATCGATCATTGGGTATCACAATCAGCGTGTCTACTTTTTCCTTAAGGGCGTTAATTCCGGTTTCCGCTTGGGAAATTCGTCTTCTCCCTTCAAACGCAAACGGCTTCGTGACAACACCTACTGTCAACGCACCAAGTTCTTTGGCAATCTCTGCAATCACTGGAGCGGCACCAGTCCCCGTACCGCCACCCATGCCTGCGGTCACGAACACCATATCTGCACCATTTAATGCATTCATGATGAGTTCGCGGCTTTCTTCTGCTGCTCTTTTCCCGATTTCAGGATTGGCCCCTGCACCAAGTCCGCGCGTCAACTTTTCGCCAATCTGTATTCTTTCCTGCGCTTTGGACAATTGAAGTGCCTGAGCATCAGTATTTACAGTGATAAAGTCCACATTGCGAAGTCCGGTTTCGATCATTCGATTGACTGCATTGCAGCCTCCACCGCCCACCCCAATCACTTTGATCGTGGCCAGCGAACTGACTTCAAACTCAAATTCTAACATTCCACGTCCTCCTTGACGCACATTCAGTGACTAGATAAAGTCTTGAATCCAATTTTTAATTCGTTGAAACGGACCGGCCCCATTTTTCACACGCCTGCTTGAGGCAGTGGCGTTGCCGGTTGAACGTCTGTAAAAATGAGCGATATGATGGATAAGTCCGACACAACCAACATAAGAAGGATCGCGAACTCCGACAAAATCAGGGTAGGCGATACGCACTGGCGCATTTAGTTCCATTTCCGCCAAGTGACTTGCCCCTTTCAGGAGCATTCCTCCTCCTGTAAACACATACCCCCCGGGTAGTCCTTGCGAATACCCCATTCTTTCCACTTCTCTAAGAATAAACTGGTAAATTTCTTGCATGCGTGGTTCTATAATATAAGCCAGATCCACGGCAGTAAATTCGTTTTGTACATTACTACCTATTCGCGATACCTTGAATTTTTCCTCTTCGAGTGCCTGAGCAACTTCCGCCACTCCGTATTTTAACTTGGCAGATTCAGCACTGTCTGTGCCGGTTTGAAATCCTACGGTAATGTCGCTGGTAACATTGTCGCCACCAAGCGGAATGACCGCATAGTTGGAAATCACACCCCGTTCATAGACAGTCAACGTGGTAGACCCCCCGCCGATATCAGCGAGTACCACACCCAATTTTTTTTCATCCTCTGATAGAACTAGTTCTGCGGCCGCGAGAGGTGTAAATACCGTCCCCAACACTTCTATTCCTGCCCGTTCCACACACCTTAGCAGGTTATGTAACGCAGTCTTGGCGCCAGTCACCACATAAGCGTCCACTTCTAGGCGAACGCCGAGCATCCCGCGGGGATCAGACACTTCTCCAAGCCCGTCCACCGTGTATTCCCGTGGCACCACGTCAACAATTTCCCTATCTTGCGGAACATTGGCCGTTCGCGCCGCCGCAACCACGCGTTCCACGTCTTCCTCAGTAATTTCGCGATCTTCCGATTGCACCGCGATGACGCTGTGACTGGGTTCCAATCCAATGTGACTACCGGATACGCCAACATAAGCGGCATGAATGGTGATCCCCACCATGCGTTCCGCATGGTCAAGCGCAGACCTTATCGAAACCACCGTTTTGTCGATATCGATAATTGCACCTTTTTTAATCCCGTCACTTTTTGCCGTGCCTACACCAATAATGTTCACGGAATGACCCGACAATTCACCGATGATCACCCGCACTGCAGAAGTACCTATGTCAAGCCCTACAATAAAATCTCCTTTTGACAAGGAGTGGCACTCTCCTTCCCACAACCAGACAACAGTTGGCAATAACCGTACCGTATTTAGTGAGTTAATCTGATATTATCATGAAACTCCGCTTAATGGGATTGGATTTTCCTGCGAGTTAGGATGAAATGTCGTATTTCTGCCAAATTATTGAATATTCGAACCCCAAAAGCCACGACTGCAGCGAGTGCCAGATCCACTCCCAATAACGACCCCACAAAAGCGAAAAGCGCAGCCAATAACGTATTGGAAAAAAAACCGGATAAAAAAGTCCTCGCGTCAAATTTTTTCTGCAATGCTGCCTTCATACCTCCAAATATGGTATCCAGCGCCGCCAGCATCGCCACGGACAAATAAGCCCCATATTGACTCGGCACTTTGAAATTGACGTCAAATCCGATAAATAATCCGATGAGCAAACCAAACACGGGCAAGAGCAAGTACACTACATTCCCACCTCTGTTGAATACTGGCCTGGCAAAGTACCTGTATACGCAGGAAGGCGCAAAAAATCTGGCGAACGATATATTTTCACCTTGAAAGACTGATCTAAAATGGCAAACTGGTCTTTCAATCCTTCAGCGACAATTAAATTATTGATGGAAGCTATAGAACCTATCACTTTGATCACATAAGGAGCGGCCACAGGTTCTCCGTTCACTTGAACCACCCCCGTAAAAGGACCAGATCTTGTGGTCAGGCCATTCACAGATCGAATACTGGAGGTCGTAATTAATCGCTCATTATTGATGGAGATGGCAGCAGCCCCCACCGACTGCAACTCGTTAATCACCATCTGTAACTGAACAGCCTCATCCACATAAGTGAGTCCGGGGATGAGCGGAAGGTTGGGATCATAGTTAATGGTGATTGAAATTCCTTCGCCAGCCGCCGGGGTAAGTCCTGCTTCTTTTTCTAAGATTAATAATTCCTTTTGTAAGTCCTGTACTCCGTGATTATGTAATTTTGTTGCGCTATCCAACGTTTCGTACTCTTTTTTTACACTAATCAGCAACTTATTTAGTTTAGCAGAATTGTCCAGTGCAGTGGTGAGAGAATTACTGGCAGCCAAATAGGAAGTAAACACACTGGCAGGAGAAGACCGGTCAATGTGAAATTCCAGTCCAATCATCACGCCAAGCAACACGCTGACTAGAAAAATCGCACCAGCGACATACTTTTTCACTGGTTAATTCCTCCTTGCGTAGCGACAAGAGGTGGACTATAGGATGGAATCAATACCCGTTTCAGCACTTTTGGCTGCGAAACAAACAACTCCCGATTGGAAGATTTCAAAACATCCAATACCCCACCGGGAATTTTTAATGCGGCTGCGAGCACATTGGCAGGGCCAATGGCCTTTACCACAAACGGCGGTCCAAGTCGCACACTCCCTACTCTCACCACTGGACCAATGCAAAATACACCTGTCTGTGCAGTGATGCGTGCATTGTTGATCGCCACCGCATCAGCCCCGGCTACAAACAGTTCGTTAATGACCGAACGCAAATCCCAGTCATGTGTCAAAAATGCGGCACGGTCCAATTTTGACATTTTACTATCGGAGATGATCACTTCCACACCTGGACCACTAAGTGGCATCGTGCCATTCAGCACGTTCATTGCATGGATTTTGCGTTCCAGCACAGCAGTCATGCCGCCGCGAGCGATGGCAGTCGCCTGCAAAAGCGTCACTTTTTTTGAATAGGACGCAATTTGTTGACGTAAATTGGCATTATACATTTCTACAGCGCGAAGGCGCGTTTCTACGCTTGCCACATCTGGAGAGGAACTCCAAAACGCAACGCCTCCAAGCACTGCATTATGGTATTGTACAGCGACCATGCCGCCAAAAACCAGTGCTACGATGCCCCATGCCAGTGCACTCATATTCCTTGTCGACAAACCATATCCGTCCTTTTGCAATCTATCATGATCAAAACGGTGTATATAGCCCTGTTTTGCTGCTAAACAAATCAATCAACCCTGGTTTTCTGTGAAGTTGAAGTAGTTTTGCGTGAATTGACGAATAAAGTTTTAACGAGGAAGCCAGTGAAGTGAGGGGCATGCGAACCTCAAACCCGTCTTTACTGTATGCGAGAATGGCAGTGCTTCCTTGCCACGGCTGTATATGAAACTCAGAAAAAGAGCTGAGATAGAAAGCTGGTATTGAACTTAATTCATGGCATAACAGGATCACGGAAGGATCGTTCACAGGGCTACCCAGATTCACGGCAAGTGGTTTCACAGTGGTGATGATGGGCAAATTGATACCCACGGCTTCCTGATCCCGATCAAGCACTGTGCCATCGCTTAACAGACGGTACAAAGAACCTCCGCTATCAAGAATCCCCGCGATCTTTTTCTCTACCACTAATAAATCCACGTTTTGTTGGATTAAATTTCGTTTCATGATTACCCGCTTGATAATCGGAAAGTCTTCTGTTAACCGCTCTTGGACGGCACTCCCTGAGACAAGAAATAAATTTTCTCCCACGCTGATCTGCGCATCGCTGATCAACATCGATGAAGAAAGACCTGTGGCCCCTTGCACCTGAATAGTGCGGATTTTGGCGTAAGGCGATTTCAAGTAGACAGCCACTAGCAGCAACAGAAAAAACAACAACAATATGGACCCCAGTATCCAACGGCCTCGTCCAGAATTTGCTTTCGTTTGCGAGTCATCCAAATGGCACGCGACATCCTTTCTTGGAGATGCTCCATAAAAAAAGCGGGCGAGGCATTCCTCCCCACACGCCCTGAAACGATCCCCAATATGTCTAAAAATTATTCCGCCTGCGCTTCGACGCGCTCCAGTGAGTCTTGTACCCGAAGGATCTTTGCCCCCAAAGACCTCAGTTGCGACTCCAACGCTTCGTAGCCGCGATCAATATGATAGACTTGGTCTATCATCGTGCGTCCCTCTGCGCCAAGTCCTGCAATCACCAGCGCCGCACCGGCTCTCAGGTCTGTGGCTTCCACTGCGGCACCGGTCAACTCCGGAATACCGCGGATAAACGCAGTACGCAAATCCACTTTGATCGAAGCACCCATTCGTTGTAGTTCACTCACATGCTTGAATCGATCTTCAAAAATTGTCTCAGAAATAATGCTGGTCCCTCTGGCCACTGTCAAAAGCGACATAAACGGCGCCTGAAGATCTGTGGGAAAGCCTGGGAAGGGACTGGTCTGTAAGCGTTCTACAGCCTTTAGCATCCCTTGGCTCCTGACTTCGAGTATATCATGATTTGGTTTGACCTGCACTCCGGTTTCCTGTAATTTCATCATCACTGCCGTCAAATCTGTCGGCCTGACATTTTGAATTTCCACATGCCCTCTTGTCATCGCGCTTGCAATCAATAGGGTCCCTGCAACAATGCGATCCGGTTGTACGCGAAACTCCGCCGATTGCAGTTTTGGTACCCCATGAACCACAATGATGTCTTCGCCAGCGCCCTCAATACGCGCACCAAGCTGATTCAAAAATGCTGCAAGATCACGAATTTCCGGTTCCCTTGCTGCATTGCCGATGACGGTTTCCCCTTCTGCCAGAACCGATGCCATCAATAGGTTCTCGGTCGCTCCCACACTGGGGAAGTCAAGGAAAATAGTGGCCCCCTGCAACCTTTCAGCCCTGCACTCAATATAACCATGCCGTTCGATAATTTCAGCTCCGAGCAATCGTAACCCTTTCAGATGAAAGTCAATCGGCCTCGAGCCGATCGTACAGCCGCCAGGCTTTGATATCTTTACTGATTGAAATCTTGCCAACAGCGGTCCCATCAAAAAAATGGAGGATCGCATCAACTTCATCAAATCCTCCGGCACATCCGTGGTGTGAATGAGCGTAGGATCAATCACTACCTCATTTTTGTGAAACACCACTTTTGCCCCTAGTGATTTGAGAATTTCCAACATCACAAACACATCATCCAGGCGCGGAACGTCCTTGATGACTGTCTCTCCTTGCGCCATTACCACCGCCGCCAGAATTGGCAGGGCCGCATTTTTGGAACCATGAACGCGGATAGAGCCATTCAGCCGATGCCCGCCATCAATAATAAATCGCGCCACTTTGCTTCACCCCCGCGCCTCGTCTTCTCCGACCAGACGAACTTCCGGCATCAGTTCAACACCAAATTGCAGCAAAACCTGTTGTTTTGCGTACTCCATCAACGCCATGACGTCGTTCGCGCTAGCATGGCCGACATTCACGATAAAATTAGCGTGTAAATCAGAAATCATGGCACCGCCGATCCGTGTTCCCTTCAGTCCAGCCGCTTCAATCAAACGCGCCGCATGATCGCCCAGCGGATTGCGAAACACACTTCCGCAACTTGGGAAAGAGAGCGGTTGAGTCGCCTGCCTGCGCTGACTCCAGCCCTTCACTTTGGCTAGCATCTCTTCCGTATTTCCTTTTGCCAGCGAAAATCTAGCAGAGAGCACCACCTCTCCCGAATCGCGCAGGGCACTGGTGCGATAGTGAAAATTTAATTCCTTTGCCGAACGAGACTCCACTTCTCCGCTAGGTGTAAGCACTTGAACCGACTGTAAGATATCCTTCATTTCATTGCCATGGGCGCCTGCATTCATGACGACCGCGCCGCCGACAGAACCAGGGATTCCCGTGGCAAATTCCAATCCAGACAAACCGTTTTTCATTGCCACATTGGCCGTAGAGACAATGGTTCGCCCGGAATTCACTGTCAACTCATTGCCATCGATCACATAACCTGAGTAAGATTCCCCAAGCTTAATAACCAGCCCGCGAATTCCCCCATCTCGAACAAGCAGATTACTGCCCCTGCCGAGTACAAAATAAGGAATTCCATTTGAGATGGCCAAGTGCAACAATTTTGCTATCTCGCTGATTTTTTCAGGAATCGCAAGTATATCTGCAGGTCCTCCGATGCGCCATGTGGTATGTTTGGCCATTGGTTCATGATAGAGAACCACAGGTGCGACATCAGCAAAAATCGATGGATCTGGGTACATGCCGGGATAAACTCCTCTCAGGCACATGCGATTTTTTCACATCATATGTAATTTCGCTCACGTGGTGACAACGGCCTAATTGACTTTTGACGAAAATTTATCACTTTTTGTCAAATTCAGCAGTTCAGCCATGATCTGTTCCAGTGCATCCGGTCTTCCCAACTTTTTGCTAGCTTTTTTCATGGCCTCGCGTCGAAACGGGTTTTGCAATAACGCAGACACTTCCTGATGCAATCTTGCTGCGCTCAGTTCCATTTCCGGCAACAAGACGGCGGCTCCTTCGTCTACCAGCGCTTGGGCATTGTTGTCCTGATGACGATGCGCCACATAAGGAGATGGGATCAGGATGGCAGGGACTCCTAGCGCCGTCAGTTCCGCCAGGATCGTCGCACCGGCCCGACTGATTAGGAGTGTAGATAACACGATTAACGCAGGCATTTCATGATAATAAGGTATCACGTGCAAATGAGCATGCGTGATCCCATCTTTTTTTAGAGATGATTGAATTTCCTCGAAATGAACTTCACCTGTGATCCAAACGACTTGCTTATCACTCAAATCCGCCTTCCGAAGCCATTCCTGAACCGCTAGATTGATCGGCTTCGCACCTCTGCTTCCGCTCACAATGGTCACAAGCGGGAGATGGTTGAGACCAAGCTCTTGGCGTACCCCGTCCTGGCTGGTCTGAACGGAATTTACCGCTTCTGTGGCGCGGGGATTCCCCGTCACTGATAGACGACGCGCATGGGGAAAAGAAGTAGCTCCCGCCGCCATTCCAAGCAACACCACATCAGCGACACGACTGACCATGCGATTGGCTAGTCCCGCTTTTGCGTCCATCTCCATAATGGCCGTAGGAATGCCAAGCGTATACGCTGCCAGTACCACTGGCGCGACTACATAGCCACCCGTTCCCACGACCACATCGGGTCGGAATGACTTCAGGACTTTTCTTGCGGCAAAAGTGGCCGTCATGGCCAACCAGGCGGTTTTCAGTGCACGAACAGACACTTCCCGCTTCAATCCTTGTACCTGAATAAAGCGACAATCAATTCCGGTTCTCGGAACCAGATCCTTTTCGAGTCCGTTCTCAGTCCCTATGTACAGCACCTGTGCATCCAGTTTTGCCTTCGTATACCGGGCTATCGCGAGCGCCGGATAAATATGCCCGCCGGTTCCCCCGCCTGTCACAATGATTCGCATCGTAGAGTGGTTCTCCTTTGTATGAAAATCCTCGTGCCTAACCTGCTTTGGCCTGACGCGAGATATTCATAATAATGCCTACGGCAGTCAGCATCAGCGTCAGCGATGAACCACCATAACTCAAAAACGGAAGTGTAATTCCGGTGACAGGCAACAGTCCCGTCACCACGCCGACGTTGATCATCACTTGTACCGCGATGATACTGACGAGTCCTGCGGCCAAGTAACTGCCGAACCTGTCCGGCGCCCTCCATGCAGTACGCAATCCGCGAAAAATCAAAAGCGCAAAGAGAAGTAGCGTCGCCACCGCCCCGATAAAGCCCAATTCTTCCGCTAATATGGCAAAAATAAAGTCAGTTTGCGGCTCAGGAAGATATAAATGCTTTTGTGTGCTTCCTCCAATGCCAGAACCAAGGAGCGCCCCTTGACCAAGCGCCACCATCGACATGATGATGTGATACCCGATCGTGTCCGGATACTTCCAAGGGTCCAAAAACGACAACACGCGCGCCAATCGGTAAGGCGCCGCGGCAATAAGCCCTGCAAACGCGAGCGCCCCCGCACCCACTAGTGACCACAAATACTTCATGGGAGCGCCTGCGATAAAAATCAGTATCATCGTCGCCCCTGCAATCACCGCACTTTGCCCCAAATCAGGCTCAAGCATGATCAAAAGCACCGCAGCGCTCATCACCAGAAGCGGCGGCAGCAACCCTTTACTAAAGAATAGCATGCGATCCGGTCGTTGACTAAACCAACTGCTAAAAAAAATAAGTAACCCAAATTTTGCAAATTCAGAAGGTTGGATGCCAAATGTCCCGATGCCAAGCCACGCCCGTGACCCGCCGCGCACCTGACCGACATGAGGAATCAGCACCAGTGCCAAAAAAAGAAAACAAAAGATCACAATCACGCGACTGTATTTATGAAAAAAGTGGTAATCCAGGCGGCTCATGAACCACATCGATAAAAGTCCTAACGCGGCAAACAGCACCTGTCTCTTGAAATAATAAAAGGCGTCGTGATAGCGCTCCTGGGATAACACGGTGCTCGCGCTGTGCACCATCAGCACTCCAATGACAAGCAGACACACTGTCGATAGCGGAATCAGCAAATCCGCGGCTTTCTGGCTACGCATGGCCGCCCCCTCCTACACCTCGTCCATGCTAAAGCTTATGCACCGCCTCTTTGAAAATTCGTCCCCTCACCTCAAAAGAAGGAAACATATCCCAGCTCGCCGCCGCAGGAGACAACAGGATAACGTCATTCTCTGTCGAAAATTCCACTGCTGCCGACACCGCTTCTTCAATGGTTGAAACTGATCTAATCAAAGTAATTCCGGCGCGATGCGCAGTCGCTTTCATTCGTTCTGCCGATTCCCCCAGCACCACTACCGCTTTCGCATGTTGCCTCAGGGGCTCCTCCAGAACGCTCAAGTCATCTCCTCGTTCCAGACCGCCCAAAATGACGATGACCGGTTCCGAAAATGAGGTGATGGCGCGAATCGCGGCCTGAGGATTCGTGGCTTTGGAATCGTTATAAAATTTCACGTGATGGACACTACACACAAATTCCATCCGATGTTCCACACCCTGAAAAGTACGCCACACCTCCACTACGGAAGATAAAGGCACCCCTGCCGCAAGCGCCGCCGTCCCTGCGGCGAGCGCGTTTTCTAAATTGAATTCACCCTTCAGCGCCACTTCATTTGCGCGACAAACTTCTATAGACGCTGAACTTGCAAGCGATCGGTAGTAAATAGCTTGATGGTCACGATATAATCCTTGTTCCACTGGATTATGTATACTAAACGTATAAACTTCAATCCCTTTTTCCTTCAGCATCGGGATGAGTGATAGCAGATTGTCCTTATCCGCTGAGAGAACAGCTACATCACCTTGTCCTTGATTAGCAAACAGTCGCAACTTAGCACTGGTATACTTTTCAAACGAACCGTGGTAATCAAGGTGAGTGGGGTAAATATTCAAGAGCACCGAGATTTTCGGACGAAAGTGCAAAGTCCCTTGAAGCTGAAAGCTGGAGACTTCTGTGACAAGCCAGGTCTTCTTCGGTAAATTTGACACCACACCTGATAAGGCCGTTCCAATATTCCCTGACACGACCGACGGAAGACCGCTTTTTGCGAACATCTCCCCAATCAGTGTCGTCGTCGTCGTTTTTCCATTAGATCCTGTAATAGCAATTATCGGAGAATCTGTATATATCCCTGCCACCTCAATTTCTGTGACAATGGGAATTCCCCTTTTTGCAGCTTCAGCCAGAATGGGAACATCATATCGAATCCCGGGATTTTTGACGACTAAATCCACTTCGTCCAGCAAGGAAAGAGGATGTTCGCCAAGCGTCACACTTGCTCCTTTCGCCTTGAGTGCCTCCACGTTCTCCATCTCTTCAGCCCGCTGCGTTAAGTCGCTCACTGCTACGCTTGCACCGAGCTCCAACAGTAAATTGGCCACGGCGAACCCACTGCGTGCAAGTCCCAACACCAGCACGTTTTTCCCATGATAATCTGTCAAACTTTGTGACCTCCCGCACTACTCACTGCTATCGGATAAAAAGAAATAACGTCACCAGTCCCAATACGAGGCCCGTTCCCCAAAATGTCAGCACCACACGCCATTCTGACCAACCGACCAGTTCAAAGTGATGATGCAAGGGACTCATCTTAAACACGCGTTTTCCAGTGGTCTGAAATGAGATGACTTGAATGATCACCGACAACGTCTCCATGACAAAAATCCCGCCCACGAGAATCAGCCAAAGTTCTGCGTGAGTCAGTACCGCGACAGCGGCGAGACTGCCCCCAAGTGCAAGCGACCCGGTATCTCCCATAAACACCTTTGCTGGATGGCGATTGTACACAAAAAATCCTGCTAACGCTCCTACCATCGCCATGCTGAACACGGAAACGTTCCATTGGCTTTCCCACCAGGCGATCACTGCATACACGGCAAAGGCAATGGCTGTTGTCCCTGCAGCAAGGCCATCGAGTCCATCAGTCAAATTGACCGCGTTCGCGGAGCCTACCATGAACACGACCAAAAAAAGTAGATACCACATCCCAATGTCGATTCCGCCGCCAAGTCCAGGTATGCTTAACGAAAAATGCCATCCAGTAAAATATAATGCCAAATAAAAGACCAACACAACCAAAACTTGTGCGATGATTTTTTGTAATGCCGTAAGCCCTAGGTTTTTTTTGCGCAAAATTTTCAAACCGTCATCAATAAGTCCAATCAGTCCAAATCCCACCATTACGAGAAGCATCAACCACGTAGTCAGTGAATTGGAAAACCGCCATGCCGTGATCAACACACTGATGATAAAAAGAATTCCTCCCATGGTGGGAGTCCCTGATTTTTGTTGATGTCGGACTGGCCCTTCGGCACGAATAGCCTGTCCAAACTTAAATCGGTGTAATAAGGGAATGGCAAGTGGGCCAAGCAGCACCACTATGACAAAGGCAATGACAAAGATCCATGTCAAGGACTGCGCATCCATAGCTATCCTCCTGTCCCAGTATTAGCGCGACAATGATTCATGATCAGGAAAAACTGCAAGGATGGCTTTGGCCACCCGTTCCAAACCGATTTTTCGTGATCCTTTAACTAGCACTGCACAGGTTTTTCCCTGCATCAAGTGAGCCGTAATTCTCGGTATCAGAAAATCTGCAGCGACTACCGCATCCGATGCGGCATAAATGTGCATGTTTTTACTTTTTTCGGTCGCGCCTTGTATGTACCAGTGAGACATGTCGCCGACAGCGATCAGTTCTTCAATCCCATATCCATTTAACATCGCGCCGACTTTGCGATGGAGTTCCTCCGCGTGCTCACCGAGTTCGAGCATGTCGCCAAGCACGGCGATACGCACATCTACTTTCAAATCGCCCATCACCTTTAGCGCTCCTTCTATCGAGGAGGGAGCAGCGTTATACGCGTCATTGATCAAATATAAACGTTCGCCAAGCGGCATCACCGCAAGGCGCATGCCGTCCATCTGATAACCGGAAAGAGCCCTAAACGCCTCATCTGCGCTCAATCCAAACCACATCGCCACGCTACTTGCGACCAGCGCGTCAAGCGCCAGGTGCTTGCCTGGAAACGGCAGTTTAATGTGGAGATGAGCCACGCCTAGTCTTTTCCCTACATCCACTTCCATTGCGGCACCATTTGGCGGCATTGCCTCATAGTTCGAAATCCTAGCATCCGCATCTTCATTTTCACCAAAATAAAAAGTGTCCACGCCAGCCGGTACGATCAACGACTGAAGCAACGGTTCATCCTTGGGGAGGAACGCGACTCCTCCTGAAGGAAGTGCGTCGATTAATTCCCATTTCGCTTTTGCAATCGCGGCTCGGGAACCTAAATTACCGATGTGCGCCTCACCGATCATCGTGATCACACCTGCATCCGGCTTGGCAATTTCTGCAAGCCTTGCAATCTCCCCTGCGTGATTCATCCCCATTTCAAAGACAGCCACTTCCGTGTCTTCAGGAATCTGCAGCAATGACAAAGGTAGCCCGATGTGGTTGTTGAGATTGCCGGGCGAACGATACGTGCGATACCGCTCCGAAAGGATCAACGCAATCATTTCCTTGGTAGTCGTTTTGCCGTTGCTACCAGTTACCCCCACCACCTTCATCGGCAACTCATGCCGATAGGCACTGGCCAGGCTTTGTAAGGCACTTAGCGTGTCTTCCACCACCACATGGGGAACCTCTTTTAATTCATCCGGCATGGGTTCACTTTTTCCCCACAAAAAAGCAACGGCCCCTCGGTCCATGGCGCCACTCACAAATTGATGCCCATTAAACACATCGCCAATGATGGGGACAAACAAGTTCCCTTCGCCCACATTGCGAGAATCAGTGCTTACGCCTCGGATGACGATGGGATTACCCACCAGTACTCCTTGCGTTGCCTTTGCCACCCATGACAGATCACGCAGAATCATTGCCAGCACTCCTTAACGATTATTCTCCTGTATGATTTTCGCCGCGATGTTTCGATCGTCAAAATCATACTTCGTGGTCCCGATGATCTGATAGGTTTCGTGCCCTTTCCCCGCAATCAAAATCACATCTCCCGGTTTTGCCTGACTGATGGCATAGCGAATTCCCTCTTCTCTTCGCACCAGACGAGTGTATTTGTCGCGCAAACTTTCATCAAGCCCCGCTTCCATATCGTCAATGATCGCTTCTGGATCTTCCGTTCGCGGATTATCGGAGGTAAGTACGGTAAAATCACTATAGGACGTAGCGATTCTGGCCATTAATGGACGTTTTCTCCTGTCCCGGTCACCTCCACACCCTACCACGGTAATCACTTTGCCTTCGCAAAATTCATGAATGGTAGAAAGTGCATTTTCCAAACTATCTGGCGTATGCGAGTAATCGACGATGACAGAAAAATTCTGTCCGGCATTGACGTGTTCAAAGCGCCCTGGCACTCCTTGCACTTCTTCGAGTGCCGCCACGATCTCTTTGAGCCCAATGCCAAGTGCGAGGGACGCCGCTGTCGCCGCGAGCGCATTATAAACGCTGAATCTTCCCGTCATTTGCAGTTTGATGTCCGCGACGCCTGCAAAACTTTTCAGATGAAAAGAAGCACCATCTGCTTTCACCTGCACCGCTGTCGCCTGCACATCAGCAGGCTGCTGAATGCCGTAAGTGATCACTTGTTGCACAGTATCGGAAGCGTAGCGTTGACTCCACTTGTCATCGGCATTCAACACTGCTACTTGAGGCCCCCCATCCGCTTGTGGCGCGAAGGCATTTCCTAGTCTGCTGAAAAGCTTGCCTTTCGCACTTCCATAAGCCTCCATCGTCGGGTGAAAATCTAGGTGGTCCTGTGTCAAATTGGTGAATACCGCCACCCGAAAGGGGATACCGGCCACCCGGTGTAGTTCCAGCGCATGGGAAGACACTTCCATCACCACATACTCAGCACCAAGGTCGTTCATTTCCTTGATGACTTTGACAAGCTCCACACTCTCCGGTGTGGTCATGACAGAAGATCGAAGTTCCCCCTTACTCGTGCGCTGGGCAATCGTGCCGATCAAACCAGTCTCTTTCCCCGCCTTTTGTAAAATGTGCTCAATCAGCATGGTGGTGGTCGTTTTGCCGTTGGTTCCCGTCACTCCGACCATCGAGAGCGAAGACGCGGGGTAGCCTAAAATAGAATGCGCCACATATGGTGCGATGCGGCGTGTGGAAGGAACCACTACTTGCAGAATATCTGCCTCTACTTTCTCTTCGACAAGTGCTGCCACTGCCCCCTTTGAAATGGCCTGTGCAACATAGTCATGGCCATCTACGTGCTCACCGCGAAACGCGACAAACAGATCGCCCGCCTGCACTTCGCGGGAATCACTGGTGACACCTTTCACTTCAATACTTGTATCACCGTACACTTTTTTTAAGAGAACAGATCGCACAATTTCATGAAGTTGCATGATACTCCTCCTATCCGGGCAGAATCTCTCGATGACCCGGCAATGTTTTTAATCTAGGCAAACAGGAGGTACCTGTCAACTCTTAGCGAGTGGAGAGTTACCAAGATATAATCTTACCACGCCGCCCTGCGGAATTTTCACACCGGCTTTAGGCGCTTGCGCCACCACAAAATTGCCGGACCCAACCACTTGTACCCGCAACATCGTTCCACTTTCCAACAGTGTCCGTTTGGCATCATTGAAAGAACGGTGATCGAGACTCGGAACCGTGGTCATCACAGGATCAATCCCATAGCGGTACTTCTTGGATAACCCCGTCACGCTTGGCTGCACGCCAAGATAAGCCAGACTGTCGGCAAGCACATTGCCGACCACAGGAGCAGCGATCGTTCCGCCAAACACTGGTCCTTCCGGTCTGGGATAATCAATCGCGACGTAGGCCACCAGGCGAGGATCGTTGGCAGGCGCCATGCCGATAAAGGACACAATGTAGTGAGTCCCCGAATAACGCCCATTAACCGCCACTTGGGCCGTACCGGTCTTCCCGGCGATGCGGTACCCATCACGAAAGGCGTTGGCCCCAGTCCCTTGGGCAACGACACTTTCCAGCGCAGACCTCACTTGCGCCGCAATTTGCGGGGATATCACCCGGCGCACCATTTGCGTAGGAAATGCTTTTGCTACTTTTTTTGTCTCCGGATTGATGAGATCCTTGACAATTTCAGGTTTTAATAACATTCCGCCATTGGCAATCGCGCTCATCGCCATCACCTGCTGAATGGGAGTCACCGAAACCCCCTGGCCAAACGATGTCGTCGCAAGTTCAAGCGGCCCCACTCGCTTTAGCGGGAAAAGTATCCCCTTGCTCTCTCCAGGCAAATCAATCCCTGTTTTTGCGCCAAATCCGAATTTTTTGATGTAGCTGAAAAGCTGTTCCTTGCCAAGTCGTTCTCCCAATTGGACAAACCCCGGATTGCAGGAATTTTCCACCACATTCAAATACGATTGGGATCCGTGGCCTCCGGCTTTCCAACATCGAATGCGATGACCTGCCACCTCATAATAACCAGGGTCATAGAAGCGATCGGTTAGCGAGACCTTCTGCTGTTCAAGCGCAGCGGCGAGCGTGACGATCTTAAATGTCGAACCAGGTTCAAACGTCTGCCAGATGGCAAGATTGCGATTGTACACCTGCGGCTGTGCCATTTGCCAGCTGGCAGGATTGTAATTGGGGTAATTGGCCATCGCCAATACTTGACCGTTTTTAGGATTGGCGACAATTAAGGTCACATGATCCGGCTTGTATTTAGCAACCACATTTTGGATTTCCCGTTCAGCAAACTGTTGGATCTGCCTGTCGATGGTGAGTTCCACATCTTCTCCCGATGTGGGCGGGATGTATTCGTCGTTGGTCCCTGGAATCTCTTGCCCACGCGCGTTCGCCACAAACTGGATGTACCCTTTTTTCCCACTCAACACCTGGTTCATGGTGAGTTCAATGCCGGTTAAACCCTGACCTTCGCCGCCCGTCACACCTACCACCTGGGCCGCCAGGCTCCCAAAAGGATAGGTACGCCGTCCTTCTTCAGTCAAATAAATACCGGGGAGCTTCAGGGCGCGGATGGCCTTCGTTTTTGCCTCGTCAAGCCTTCTTCCGCGCGGACGGATCTCTACCATTGCCGCTTTTTTGGTGAGCAGTTTTTCAATCCCCGGCACAGTCCCCCCAATGATTTTTTGGAGTTCCTGCGCCGTTTGTTGAGGGTGCTTGATTTGTACTGGGACCGCGATGACCGAGGCGGCACTGGCCGTATAGACCAGCGTCTCTCCTTTCGAATCAAGGATCGCTCCACGAACCGCAGGAACCGGAATATTACGGCGGATTAAGTCACTGGTTTTTGCCATAAAAAAATGGGCCGCCAAGACTTGAATGTGGACAAGGCGACCCACGAGTAACCCAAAAACGCATAAAAAAGCGACAAATACCAGCATAATCCGGGTATGCACTTTGGTTGGCGTGATTCTCATCATCAATCCCTGCTTTGTGATAGATTGTCCCAATCAATCTATGCAAGGAAAGAAGCAGATAGAATCCCTATCCCTTAATGAGGAGCAAACTGCACTTGAATTACCGTGCCAAGTGGCACAGAAGTGCCACTTTTCACACTTTGCTTGACTGCGTAGCCGCTTCCTTCAGGCGACACCTGCAATCCCAAGACCGCGCAGGCATTGATCGCGTCCGCCATGGATAGCCCCTGTAAATTCGGCACTTTGACTGATCCAGATGTCGATCCTCCCGCAGAACT
>JAJYOE010000054.1 GCA_021785975.1 Bacillota bacterium
TCTCGCGGCTTTTCGGCATCTCCATGAGTTTCGTTTTGAATCATCACCCAAGACCTGGCTTTTGACGATTGCCTTTCGACTTTGCGTCAAATCTGAAAAGAAGCGCAAGACAAGAGCGGTAATAACCCAATCATCCACAGCGCCATCGAGTTCATCCAGCGCAGAATCCGAATACCTAAAACAATCGTCGGAGAAAGTAGTATGGCAAGCGATCGATAGGCTCTCCCCTTATGAAAAAATGGCGATGATCCTCTATTATGATGATCACATGACCTATGAGGAAATAAGCGTTGCACTCCGTAAACCGATCTCTCAAGTGAAAAATTATCTATATCGGGCACGTCAGCATGTTAAAAAGCTTTTAGAACGGGAAGGATGGCGAGAGTAATGGGTACCCATCATGAGATGGATCAAACTGAGTTGGCATTGCGTGCTGCTTTTCAGATACCAGTCCCAACACCGGATGACTTGTTACCGACACTGCTCTCTATGCAAGATCAGATCTCCCCGCTAAAGCAGGAGAAGAAGTGGGGACTTCTTGCGTTTTTTGGTGGCATCGCTGGTGTCTTGGTCGCTGTTTTTGCGATTACGCTACTGCCTGTTGTGAACGGCGCATCGTTTGATCCCGTTTCAATCGGCAGCCTTTTTCCCTCCACCGCAGCGCTTCATATCGGATGGTGGCTCTTGATAGCCTGTATATGGACTGCGGTCGGCTTCTCCTTTACCTTTGCTGCCCCTTTTTTTCATTTAGAAAACTGAGAGAATTCTACGAATGGCAGGAACCTTTTGCTTTTTCACGAATGTAGTCTATATCATGCTGCGAATGGCGAGTGATAAAAATGGCGCGACAACACGGGCCCAAACTCACAAGGATCATTTTAAAAGACGGTCGCGTGGCAGAGATGCGACTAGCAAAAGACAATGACCATGATCGTGCACTGATTCACGAGCTTGGCAAACGAGTATCCAAGGAAAGCCTATATATGCGATTCATGCATATGGTCGCTGAACTTAGGAATGATTTTATTACCACGATGATCGGCGATGGCGGAGATAACGGTGCCGCTCTCATGTGCCTTGCCGGTGATCAACTGTTGGCCGTCGGCAATTACATCCGCGTCGATGAGATGACGGCAGAAGTCGCTTTTTTGGTGGATGACCGCATTCAGAAAAAAGGGCTTGGCACGCTGCTGCTTGAGTACCTCGCCGAGGTGGCGTGGAATCACGGCATCCTGCGTTTTGAAGCTTATGTGCTTCGGGAAAATTATCAGATGCTAAGCGTTTTTCGTGCCAGTGGCTATGAACTGGTTAGCGAATTTGAGTCGGACACCCTACATTTATATCTTTCTCTCAATCATACGGAAAAATTCCGCTCACTAAGGGAAAGGCGCGAGAAACAGGCCACTATCGCTTCGCTGAGGCCGTTTTTTGAACCAAAAACCATTGCGGTGATCGGTGCTTCCCGCGATCCCCGCAGCCTTGGGCATCTGTTATTAAAAAATATTTTACAAAACGAGTTCTCTGGCACGGTATACCCGGTCAACCCCACGGCGACTTCTGTTTCCGCAGTGATGGCGTATCCAGATGTCCAGTCTGTCCCTGAGGCGGTAGATTTGGCCATCATCATGGTGCCGCTCTCACAGGTGCTCACCACCGTTGATCAAAGCATCCAAGCGGGGGTCAGTTCGGTCATGATCATCACATCAGGCTTTTCGGATGCTTCACCGGAAGGCAGAGACCTGGAACAAGCCATTTTGAGGAAGCTACGCGAAGCGGGCCGAAGACTGATTGGGCCCAATAGCTTAGGGATCATCAACACCCAACAAAGCGTTCACTTTAATGCCAGTTTTGCCTCCATCATGCCAGCGCCTGGCAGCATCGCGATCGCGAGCCATTCTGGTGCGCTTGGGATCGCCATCCTTGATTATGCCACCCGGATTGGAGTCGGGGTTTCGAGCTTTGTCAGCCTTGGTAATCGGTCAGATGTATCCAGCAATGATTTGCTTCAGTACTGGGAAGACGATGAAAACACGAAAGTGATCGTGCTTTACCTCGAATCATTTGGTAACCCCCGCAAGTTTTGGAGAATCACGAGAAGGATCGCGCGCAATAAACCAATCATCGCGGTTAAGAGTGCACGCACGCCTAGTGCACTTGAAATCTCTAAGACGAGGTTAAATACCCTCGCCGCCCGCGATGTGGCCGTGGATGCACTTTTTCGCCAGGCTGGGATCATTCGCGTCAATACACTTCAGGAATTATTTGATGTCGCCGCATTGCTTTCTTTTGTCCCTCTGCCGCGCGGGCGACGCGTTGCGGTGGTCACCAATACTGCTGGCGGTGCCGTCATCACGGTCGACACGATCGTCCGAGAAGGTCTCGAATTTATCGGTCCCGTCATCAATTTGGGATTTGAAGCACTGGCGGAAAGTTACCGCGAAGTATTGCCGCAAGTGCTAAAAGATCCTTCTATTGATGCGGTAGTAGTCATTTTTACTCCCGTTGGATTCACGGATGAGGAAGGAATCATTCAAGCCATCACCTCTGCCATCGAAGAGGTGGTGACAGAAGCGGAGTTGGATGAATCAGGCAACCCCATTTTAAAACCGGTGGTCGCCAACTTTTTGTGGAAAGGCGATTTCCTTGTACGCTACATTCAGGCTGGACCACAACGGGTTCCTGTGTATCCCTTTCCGGAGCACGCCATCCGTGCCTTATCTAAGGTGGTGGCCTATGCTGAATTTAAGGAAAAAGAGCAGGGCGTCTCGACCATTTTTGAAGATGTCGACCTGGATGCGATCCGCACTTATGTACGACAGTTTGTAGCAAATGGAGAATCTCACCTATCAACCGATGCATCGCGCCAGGTATTGCTGATGCTTGGCACACCATTGGCTGCTGACGTTGTTGAGCCGTTTTCCGATGCCACTCAAGCAGAAAACCACACCACCACGCACAAGAAAAAACCCGTCTATAATCGGGAAGTGGCGATTGACATCACTTACGATAACCTGTTTGGTCCGATTATGACGCTGCGCGTGTTCCATAGCGTCGATCGTGACACCCATGCGATTCCTCAAATCAAAGAAGCAAGCCGGATCATGCCCCTGACGGACATCGATGCCAGGGAACTTGTGATCACCACGTACTATTTGTCCAAGTCCTCTATCGACGAAGCCTTAAAGGAGGAGGAAGGCAAAAATCTGGCAGGATTTTTGCTGAGACTATCGTCTTTGATTGAAGCAGTACCTGAAATTCACCGCATCCGGGTGGATAAAATGAAAATGACTGCATCCGGAATTCAAGTGGAACAGTTGAGGTTTCGTTTAAATAACAGAGATTAATAATACTTCTGGGAAATGCCTGTGATGTGGTAATGTTATAAAAAAGTAGATTTTCCTTAGAGGGAGTGCATAAGTGTGGGACAAAACTCCGAGCTATCTCCATCATCGCAGGCCCATTTACAACATAACAATCATTCGTACTTGCCGATCGTTGAGCCGGATGACGCACAAGTTCATGAATTAAAGAACTTGCTACACCACAGTCACCGAACAGTCGTCCTTTCTGGTGCAGGCATGAGTACCGAGTCTGGCATTCCTGATTTTCGTTCTGAAAACGGTTTCTGGGATAACGATGACCTGCTTGCCATGATGTCGGACGCCTATCTCAATGCACACCCTGAAGATTTTTGGGTACATTTTAAGAAGGCGTTTATGAATGCAGAGTTTATGGCCGCGCTTCCTAATGAAGGGCATTTAGCCTTGGCTGAACTGGCCGCTGTGGGCAAACAGGTAAAAATATTTACGCAAAACATCGATGGACTGCATCAAATGGCAGGAAGCATGAATGTATATGAACTGCATGGCAATATCCGTCACGCCTATTGCCCAAAATGCCACAATCGCTATGGTGTCACGCATATCATGGCGGACGAAGTGCCTTATTGCACGTATTACGATATGAAGGGCAATGAATGTGCCTCCGTGCTTCATCCGGACGTTGTCCTCTTTGACCAGATGGTGCGTCATATGGACGAGGCGTTCGATGCGGTGGTTCGCGCTGATTTGTTGTTGATTCTGGGGACTTCACTTTCGGTCGACCCTGTGGCCAGCTTGCCGCAATTTGTCTCCCATGGCCATAAGCTAGCCATCATCAACCTGGAAGACACTTATATGGATGAGCGTGCGGATCTGGTGATCCATGCCAGTGTCGGACGCACGGTTCACCGCGCGGTGGAGGAATTGTTGTCGTTACCGGGGTATTGATGAAAAAGGCAAAAAATCGCTGGATTGCTGCGTTCACGCCAAATT
>JAJYOE010000055.1 GCA_021785975.1 Bacillota bacterium
GAATCTGCACTGCGCATGGACAAATGTTGAACGTTCGCGATTTTGATCAGCGTATCAATGGTGCTTTTGTCCATTTTCATTTGTTGTAAGGAAATTGAGTGAACTGTATTTTTTTCATCTGCAATTCGTTGACTCGAATAAGTTTTTGTTTTGATCACTCTTTTTTGAACGACTTCAGAAGAATCAGTGCTTAAGTCATTGGTGTTCAACATGTTTTGAATGGGAATGCTATCCACCCAAACAGATAAATCTATCCGGTCAAGAATGGGACCGGATAGTTTTTTTTGATACTTTTCAATACTTTGTGGACTGCATGTGCAGGGATGAGTGGTTGAACCATAATAACCACAGGGACAAGGATTCATGGCTGCGACTAGTTGGAATTGACTGGGAAACGTATAACTGTATAGAGAGCGACTGATGGTAATTTCTCCAACAGATAATGGTTGTCTGAGTCCTTCAATCGCAGATCTCGAAAACTCCGGAAATTCATCTAAGAATAGAACGCCGCAATGAGCAAGACTTACTTCTCCCGGGTGTGGCGTTGATCCTCCACCTAGCAGACCGTTAACGGTAATGGTGTGATGCGGCGCTCGATAGGGTCGTTCATTTTGAACAGGGAACGGCAGATTGGCCACGCTGTATATTTTTTTTACCTGTGCCAAATCCTTTCCGTCAAGCGGAGGAAGGATACTTGTCAGTCGCTCTGCAAGCATTGTTTTACCCGCTCCGGGAGTGCCGTACATGACCAGGTGATGTTGCCCGGAAGCAGCAATTTCCAGCACTCTTTTTACTGTTTCATGGCCAATTATTTCATATAAGTCTTTGTGGTGAGTTGGAGTAGCTGGTGAAGGATTTCGGTTTATTTGTTTTGCCATCCGTTTTCCGTTTAACGAGGTGATCGCTTGCGAAAGGTGATCAATAGTAAATAATTTTTGAGTGGATGCAAATTCGACCCATCCGTCAAATTCGGGGGTGATGATCATTGGCGGAACCAGCTCCTGCGCAAAGCTTATCGCTGCATATAACCCCCGAAAAGTCCGCACCGACCCATCAAGCGCAAGCTCTCCAAGCAATATCGCGTCACTCAAGACAGGCAGGATTTGTTCTGATGAAATAAGCACAGAAATGGCGATGGGTAGGTCGAGCCCGCTTCCGTCTTTTTTAAAGTCAGCGGGTGTCAAGTTGATGGTGATGCGCGATCTCGGCCATTCATAACCGCTATTTAATATCGCCGACCGAACCCGCTCTTTTGCTTCCCTAATGGCAGATGCAGGTAATCCGACTATTTCAAAGGATGGCAGACCTGGCTGAATATCTGCTTCCACTCCCACTTTAATACCATGGAGACCAAAAAGTGAAACGCTTGAAACCGAAGCGAACATCATCGACACCTCCCAATGCATGCCAAAAAACCGCCCGTCGGCGGTTTTTCAGGGATAATCCGCCACATCGATTATAGCGGAGTGATTTTTGGTGTGTCGATAACGCTTAGGATTGTTCCTGTAGTTGATGCTTTTCAGATAAGAGCTTATGAAGCTTAAATAAGCTTGTTTTTACTTCCTCAATCCATTCTTTATCGCCCATTTGCGATGCAAAATTCCAAACATCAAGCAGATGGTCAATTTGTTCATCAGCAATCAGTGCAGTAAATTCATCGCTAGGCTCAGGATATTCCTGAAGAATCGTCTCGATTTTTGACCTGTCGACTACATCACATAGCGAGGTCAGTTTCAAGCCGTCAGTATCACAAAAATGTGCATACATCACGACATCCAATTCTACCGTTGGCGCGATCACCATGTGTCCACACGTCCGACAATATAGGAAAGGGACGTCTGTCAGTGAAGCCCCTCCATCAGTGGTCAAAGTCGCAATTCGGGCCGACATTGTTGTGCCGCAACAGAAGTCCATCTCAATCCCTCCCTTATTTGTTTGTATTATAACAGGAAGATTTGAAAATTCAATCTTTTTTGAATGGAAAAATCTAAAAAGTTTGAAATTTTATTTGGGAATGGAAAGTGAGCGATGGTGTCAATCTAATGATAATTTCCTGAGCGTCAAATTGACACGAAACTGTTCTATCTAGCGGAACACGGTATTGCAGTATGAAAATTATGTTGAATTCCCTTCCGGAGTAGTCTATCTTTATACAGGGGAACACTTCGGTCAGCTTTAAAATGTTACTGATTGATGTTGGGAGGAAGCCACATGAACATACATGAATATCAGGCCAAAGCAGTACTTCGCCAATACGGTGTTGCTGTTCCGGAAGGCGAAGTGGCGTTTTCGGTCGATGAAGCGGTTCAGATCGCGAACCGGTTCGGCGGTAAGGCTGTCGTAAAAGCGCAAATTCACGCAGGTGGACGTGGCAAAGCAGGTGGCGTTAAACTTGCTCGCAGCCTGGATGATGTAAAGAATCATGCTTCAGAACTGTTGGGAAAGGTGCTTGTCACCCATCAGACAGGACCAGAAGGAAAGCTCGTCAAACGATTGTTGATCGAAACGCTAACAGACATCAAAAAAGAATACTATATCGGGCTTGTTCTTGACCGGAGCATTGGTCGAGTGGTCATGATGGCCTCTGCAGAAGGCGGCATGGAAATCGAAGAAGTTGCCGCCAAAACTCCTGAGAAAATCTTTCGTGAATCGATTGACCCGGCGATTGGGTTACAAGGATTTCAAGCAAGAAAACTCGCCTTTTCGATTGGAATCCCGAATGAGCTTGTCAATAAAGCAGTGAAATTTATGCTTGGATTATATCAGGTATTTGTGGATAAGGATTGTTCCATCGCAGAAATCAATCCGCTCGTCGTGACTGGCGATGGGAATGTGATGGCGCTTGATGCCAAGTTGAACTTTGATGACAATGCGCTTTTCCGTCATAAAGACATTTTGGAATTGCGCGACTTGGATGAAGAAGATCCTCGCGAAGTGGAAGCTTCCAAATATGAACTAAGCTACATAGCGCTAAGTGGCAATATTGGTTGTATGGTCAACGGCGCGGGGCTGGCTATGGCCACCATGGATACGATCAAATACTACGGTGGTGAACCAGCCAACTTCCTTGATGTTGGCGGCGGTGCCACTGAGGAAAAAGTAACAGAGGCATTTAAGATCATTCTTGCCGACGAAGGAGTAAAAGGGATACTCGTCAATATTTTTGGCGGTATTATGAAATGCGATGTCATTGCCAATGGCGTTGTTGCGGCGGCAAAACAAGTAGGACTGGATCGTCCTCTGGTGGTGCGTCTTGAAGGCACCAATGTGGACATGGGGAAAAAGATTTTGAATGAGTCAGGTTTGGCGATTCATGCTGCAGATTCTCTGGCAGAAGCGGCACAAAAGATCATCCAATTAGTCGGCTAGGGGGTTGATGACGTGAGTATTCTTGTTAATAAAAACACAAGAGTGATAACCCAGGGAATCACTGGGTCGGCAGGTTTATTTCATACCAAGCAAGCCATCGAATATGGGACTAACATGGTAGGGGGGACCACCCCCGGCAAAGGCGGCACCACCATTGAGGGTGTGCCGGTATTCAATACGGTGGAGGATGCGGTCAAGTCAACCGGAGCCAATGCTTCTGTCATCTACGTTCCACCTGCTTTTGCAGCGGATGCCATTATTGAAGCGGCAGATGCGGGCATTGAGCTGATCGTTTGTATCACGGAAGGAATCCCCGTGTTTGACATGGTCAATGTGAAACGTTACCTCGAAAATAAAAAATCACGTTTAATCGGACCCAACTGCCCTGGAGTAATTACTCCCGGAGAATGTAAAATCGGCATCATGCCGGGCTACATTCACAAACGAGGCCACGTTGGCGTTGTCAGCCGCAGCGGAACATTGACCTATGAAGCAGTGCATCAATTGACACAACTTGGCATCGGTCAATCATCTGCCGTAGGAATTGGCGGCGATCCAGTGAATGGTACGAATTTTGTCGATGTGTTGACGATGTATAATAATGATCCTGAAACGGAAGCCGTCATTATGATTGGTGAGATCGGCGGAAATGCTGAAGAAGATGCAGCAGCGTACATCAAAGAACACATGAAAAAACCAGTTGTAGGATTTATTGCTGGACGAAGCGCCCCTCCAGGAAAGCGGATGGGTCACGCCGGCGCTATCATTTCCGGTGGGAAAGGAACAGCCACCGAAAAAGTAGCTGCGATGGAAGCGGCGGGAATACGCGTTGCGAACACTCCGTCTGAGATGGGATCAACACTCTATCAAGTGTTGGAAGAACGTCAACTCCTGGATAAATGCAA
>JAJYOE010000004.1 GCA_021785975.1 Bacillota bacterium
TAAATTTTCGGTGAAACATCAAATACACCCTCGACAAGCGCCCGTTCTTCCCCGGAACGTATCCATTCGCTGCTTCCTCGTGATCCGAGCAATAACCCCACCGCATCCAACAAAATGGACTTTCCTGCGCCTGTTTCGCCAGTTAGGCATATAAATCCTTGACTAAAATCAAGTTGGAGAGATTCTATTAATGCTAGGTTATGTACCGCCAATGTCCTTATCAGAAACAAGCCCTCCTTATAAAAGGCTTTTGACTCGCTCTACCACTTCTTCTGCCCCTAATTTTGAACGCACGATAATCAGGATCGTATCGTCTCCTGCCACCGTCCCCAGAATTTCCTGCCAATCCAGCGCATCAAAAAGCACCGCCACCGCGTGCGCATTGCCTGGTAACGTACGCATGATGACGAGGTTTTCTGCTGAATCAATCGCGACAAACACATCGTTTAAAAGTCGGTGAAGCTTCACCTCTGGCTGGTATGAGGATGGTTCTGTCGGCAGGGAATACTTATAAGAGCCGTTCGCCATCGGAGTCTTTATCAAATGCATTTCCTTGATATCCCTTGAAATCGTGGCCTGCGTCACATTGAAACCCGCTTCCCTCAACGCATCAGCCAAATCTTCCTGGGTCTCGATGACCTGCTCCGTGATGATTTCCCTGATCTTTAAAAGTCGTTGTCCCTTCAAACCGATACACCATCCTAATCTCCACGCAATTTATCTCGTAAAATTGAGAAAAACGGCCGTTCCTGCCAGCGAATTAACACTGTATCACACTTTGATTTGCGAACCGTCACCACATCCCCGCTTTGCAGCGGAAAACCGACCTGTCCGTCGACCGTCAATCCCATGTCCTGATGTCGCGCTGTGACTTTCACACGAATTTCCTGTTCTCCTGAGATAATGCAAGGCCTTGCCACCAGTTTGTGCGCACAAATCGGAGTGATGAGAAGCACTTGCATATGCGGTTGCAAGATGGGGCCACCACATGAAAGTGAATAAGCGGTGGACCCGGTCGGTGTTGAGATGATGACGCCATCCCCCAGAAATTCGTCGTACAAATCGCCATTCACGTCAATATCAACCTGAATCATGCGTGCAAACGAGCCTTTCCCGACCCCCGCGTCATTGAGCCCGATGCTCTGATGCACCATCTCGCCATGACGCCATACCTCTGTTTCTAGCATCATTCTTCTTTCCAGATAAAAATCTCCGCGTAGCGCTCTTGTAACCGCTTCCTCCAGATTGTCAGGTTCTGTTTCTGATAAAAATCCCAAGTGACCGATATTGATCCCAAGCATCGGCAACTCGTGACAGGCAAATTGCCTTGCAGCGCCAAGTAATGTTCCGTCTCCACCAAGCACAAAGAGCAGATCCACACGTTCTGAAAAGTGTTCAATCGGCAATCCAATATCCTTCATATTCAAGTCATGCCCGGTTGAATCGTCAACAAAAACCTTTCCACCACACCGCTTGATAGTATCCACTAGGCGATAGGTAATATCATCCGCGTTCTTTTTTGTGCGGTTGACAAAAATTCCGATCGTATCTGGCATGATCAACAACCTCTCCATCTACATTCAGCGAGTCGCCAGCGTAATTAACCAGCCTAGCACAATCCCAATCAGGAGCCAGATCAAACGCGATTGCCAGCGTTTACGAAAGTATTGTGCCGGAAAATCCATCGCAAAATCAATCCATTCAATATTGCCCAAATCCGCATCCACGTACGCGATAGGCGATTGATATTGTTCATACAACGGAAAAAAATTCTTGCGCAACCACACACCGCTTATCCTTTCCGGATCGCGCGCAGACCGGACTTTCACCGGATAACGTGTTCCTTCTTTCTCGATGATGTAATCTGCAATCAGAAACGTGGTATACTTTCTGCTGCCTATGTAGGAAGACAATTCATGCCCGACGCGTTCATCCACGATGCGATACCCTTGTTCCTGTAGGTACTCACATGCTTTTATCATGCTTTCGCGTTTCGACTCAGGCGCAAATTCGCTCCATCCGCTCGCCAGGTATTTGTATCGAAAAAACAGAAAAGCCACAGTTATAAAAGTGAGAATGGCGAGCACTTCCAAGGCAGGCACCTCCAGAATATCCTGTTCGCCTGCAATCCTCCATTTTCCTGCTTATAACTTGTGACTATTATCCATTTGTTGTGCGAGGCGAACCTGCTCGTCGAGATCTTCTTCAGTCACTACCGTAAATGCACAGGGTTCACCTTGCATAAGTACCGACCAGGCTAAATATTCAATGTTGCCGTCCCCCCCACGTATGGGCGATGGAATCACTCCGCAAACCGCAAAACCTTCGGCTGTAAGTGCAGCAACCACGCGATGCAACACCTCCTGATGCACCAGCGGATCCCGCACAATCCCGCCCTTTCCCACTTTATCCGGCCCCGCTTCAAATTGCGGTTTGATGAGGCCAATAAAAGACGAACCTGGCAGCAACACTTCTTTTAATTTCGGCAAAAGCTTCGTCATGGAAATAAACGATACATCCATCACGCCAATTTCTGGCCTTGGATCAAAAAGGTTCCCCTGCGCATGGCGAAAGTTCACGCGTTCCATCACCCTCACCCTCGGGTCTTGCCTGAGTTTCCATGCCAGTTGATTGTATCCGACATCGACGCTGTAAACGATTCTCGCTCCTGCTTGGAGTGCACAATCGGTAAATCCGCCGGTGGAAGCCCCAACGTCGATGACCACTTTGTCCTGCAAGGATACGGGAAACACAGCGAGTGCCTTTTCCAACTTTAATGCGCCTCTGCCTACATAGCGGGATTGTTCACCTTTTAGCACAATGTCTGCATCGATCGGATATTTGGTGCCAGGCTTGTCCACTCGTTCTGTACCAGAATAAATTTTTCCGGCCATAATGAATCGCTTGGCCTCTTCCCGCGATGTGGCAAGGCCAAGCTTGACTACTAGTACATCAATTCGTTCTTTTTCCACTAGGCATTCACAGACTTCCTGCGCTTCTTTTGCTGTGTCACACTCGCGAGCATTTGATTCGCAATATCAGCAAGGCTTTCAGCGGTTAAGCCAACATAATGCAATAATTCAGGGCGACTTCCGTGTGGAATGAAATGATCGGGCAACCCTACAGGATGAACAGGATGAACGATGTCGTTTTTCGCATAGTATTCGAGCACTGCTGCGCCAAATCCGCCATTTCCAGAAGCTTCCTCCACCGTCACCACTGGAATCTTGTGTTTGGCAAGCTCGTCGAGCAGCTCTTCATCGATGGGTTTTAAAAACCGCATATTGACAACCCGTGCAGAAATGTCCTGTTCCGCGAGCATCAGGGCCGCATTTTCTGCTACGGCTACCATGGGGCCTACTGCAAGGAATGCGATATCAGCACCGTCTCTCACCGTTTCGGATTTTCCGATGGGAAGTAACTGCAAAGGCACGTCAAGCGGTGCACCTATGCCGTCCTCCCTGGGATAACGAACTGCCGAGGGGCCAGGCAAAGAAATGGCGGTATAAATCATGTGCCGCAATTCCCCTTCGTCTTTTGGCATCATCAAGGTGATATTCGGTACTGTACGCAAAAACGCGATATCGAATACGCCCTGGTGAGTCTCCCCATCCGGTCCTACCAAACCGGCACGGTCAATGGCAAAGGTGACAGGTAAGTTTTGAATGCAAATGTCATGGATCACCTGGTCGTATGCTCGTTGCAAAAAGGTGCTGTAAACGGCAAAGACCGGTTTCAATCCTGAAGTGGCAAGTCCAGCGCATAATGTTGTCGCATGTTGCTCTGCAATTCCCACATCAAAACAGCGGTCAGGAAATACGTCGGCAAACTTATTCAGTCCTGTTCCGCTAGGCATCGCCGCCGTGACAGCGACGATTCGCTCGTCGGTTTTCGCTAGTTCGATCATAGTGCTTGCAAACACGTTCGTATACGATGGTGCTTTTTTGGTCGCGGTTTTGACTGGGCCGCCGATGCTGTGCAATTTGTCCGGCGCTTCCTCCGCAGACTTATAACCCTTGCCCTTCTGAGTGACCACATGAATCAAAACCGGTTCATCGAGGTTTTTCACGTGATTTAAGATCGTTAGTAATTCGCCCATGTCATGGCCGGGAATAGGACCAAAATAGGAAAAACCCATTTCTTCAAAGAGCGCGCCTGGTACCACCATGTACTTGAGGCTGTCTTTTAGGCGTTCGAGCGTTCCCGCCACCCGTTTGCCAATGCTCGGAATTTTTAACAGCATGGCTTCGATATCATTTTTGAAACGACTGTAATGTGGATCTGTCCGAAGTCTCGTGAGATACTGGGAAACCGCTCCGACATTCGGATCGATCGACATCTCATTGTCATTAAGGATGACAAGCATCTTCTTTTTCAGATGACCTGCATGATTCAACGCTTCAAACGCCATTCCTCCCGTCATGGCGCCATCACCTATTACGGCGACAATCTGATAATCTTCCTTTTTCAAATCTCTTGCGATGGCCATTCCCAGCGCCGCAGACAAAGAAGTGCTGGCATGCCCCACGCCAAACATGTCATGTTCGCTTTCTGAGCGTTTAGGGAATCCCGCCAACCCTTGAAATTGACGGAGAGAAGGAAACATGTCTTTGCGGCCCGTCAAAATTTTATGCACATACGCCTGATGCCCGACATCCCACACGATTTTGTCTCGCGGCGAATCAAAAAGATAATGCAAAGCCACAGTCAGTTCTACAACACCCAAATTGGCACCGAAATGTCCTCCAGTGCCGGTGATGCTTTCAATTAAAAACTCCCTGATTTCATTAGACAGTATGACCAATTCATCTAACGACATTTTTTTTAAATCAGAGGGATTATTCACTTTTTCAAGCAACACGGCGATTGCCACCTTTCTCTATGACGACAACCCATTCAGGGGAAGCAAACGCGATCTGTATCATGAATCTGTTCACCATATAATGTTTAAAAAAGTATAGCATAGGCAAGGTTTAGCCTCAATCAAAGTCTAAACCATGCCAGATACGAAAATGACTATTGTTGGCGATATTGCGGTTCTTCCTGTTGAATGTAGTTGAGACGCGCCTGTAATGAAGTCACCACGTTATTCACCGATTGAGACAGCTGACCAAACATTTGCTTTGCCTGCTGGTCCTGTGTCTCAAGGGCAAACTGTTTCAGGTTCGCGGCAACACTTTCCGCTGAAGCGATGGTTTGCTGCATTTTTACACCGATTGTCATATCAACAACACCTCCTGGGGTTATTGTCGCCAATCGGGCTTCGGGTTACACAGCCAGATTATGATCCGATTACTCGTTAATGGTTGCGATTGCGAAGATAGTTCGCAAGTTCGATCAGTAACGCTTTGGATGGATTCAGTCCCTTTGCGTCTTCAATTGCTCCGATGGCTACCTCTGTCAACTGGTTGACCATTTGTAAAGAATCCTCCACCCCATACAGCGCAGGGTATGTGGCTTTTTGCAACTTGGCATCCATCCCCGCAACTTTTCCTAGCGTCACGGTATCTCCCACCACATCCAAAACATCATCCATGATCTGAAAGGCAAGCCCTATCGATTCTCCATAGGTCGACAATCGTTGCATCGTATCATCATCCACTTGAGCCGCGTGAGCAGGCATAAGAACGGCAGCCCTGATCAACGCGCCTGTTTTATGGCGATGAATAAATAGAACCCGATTTTCCTCTACTGGCTTGCCCTCTTCCAACATATCGGCCACCTGACCGCCGACCATACCGGATGCTCCTGAGGCCACCGCCAGCTCGCGAATCATCGCAATCACCGATCGGTCGGGCAACGGGCAATCGGTCATCGCCTGAAACGCCATGGTTAACAGGGCATCACCAGCCAGTATGGCAGTAGCCTCTCCAAACACTTTATGGTTGGTGGGCTTGCCGCGTCTCAGGTCATCATTATCCATCGCGGGCAAATCATCATGAATCAAAGAATACGTATGGATCATTTCGATCGCGCATGCGGCGGGCAGCACTGATTCATTGGATAGCCCGAGAGCTTTGCTGACCATCAAGACGAGTGCAGGACGTAAACGCTTCCCTCCAGATAAAACACTATATCGCATCGAATCAAAAAGCGGAGTAAGAAAGTTGATTGGTTCTCGTGCTATCCATCTGTCCATCGCAGCTTCAATGAGTTCTGAAGTTTCTGCTAAGAATTGATCCAGCATTTCACACGTCCTCTACATCCAACGGTTCAAATTCTGTAGATTTTTCATTGGTGAGAACCTTTTCCACTTTCTGTTCAGCCGCCGTCAATTTTTCCCGGCACACTTTTGCCAATTGCATGCCCAATCGATAATTCTCAATTGCCTGATCCAGCGATAAGTCGCCATTTTCTAAAGAATCGACGACTTCTTCCAACTGCAGAAGCGCCTTTTCAAATGGCAGTTCTTCGATTTTTACTTCTTCATTCTCGTTCACGATGTTCATGCACTCCCCATACTTGACAATCTAGCCATCCGTCGGAAATCTCCACACTGACGGTGTCGCCAGGCTGAATCTGATTGATGGATGACACAAGCGTTCGCGCATCTCGTTCGAATACCACTGCGTATCCCCGTTTCATCACCGCCAACGGATTCAAGAGCGACAACTTGTCCACCAGCCGTTCCCAGCTTTTTTCTTTCAATAATAAATAATTAGACATGGATTTTTCCAGTTGATTTTGTAATGAAGCGGTTTTGGCAGCATTTACGGCAATACGCTTATCAAGCGGTATTTTTGCCAATCTTAATTCCAATTGGTTAAAAAAGCGCAGATCGTTTTGAATTTTACGATACAATAGATCCCCCAATTGTTTTTCCAGGGCATCAACCTCTTCCGCCAACTGGGATATCTTGATCGTGGGATCCTTAAAATACCTGTTTTCCAGTAAGCGATTCAAACGTTCCCGTTTCATTGTGATCAGTGCATCCAGGGAACCCTGCATCCGTTTTGTCAAATGGTCCACATGCGATAACACATCGGGAAGGTGAGGAGCGACCAATTCTGCTGCTGCTGTTGGTGTCGCTGCCCGAACATCCGCCACAAAATCCGAGATGGACGTGTCGGTTTCGTGACCGACTGCAGAGATGACAGGAACAGACGATTCAGCAATGGCACGCGCAACCACTTCCGTGTTAAACGCGAATAGTTCTTCAAAAGAACCCCCTCCGCGTCCCACAATCATCACGTCAGCCAATTTTCCGTCACTGACCAGGCGAATTCCCTCAGCAATCTGTCTTGGTGCATCTTCTCCCTGCACGGCAACCGGCACCACCAGTAAATGACCGAGGGGATATCGGCGCTTTAAGGTGGTGATCATGTCTCTCACCGCAGCGCCTGTGGCAGAAGTGACAAGTGCAATGCGCATGGGAAACAAGGGAAGATTGCGCTTTCTGTCGGCGCGAAAAAGCCCTTCAGCTTCAAGCTTTTCTTTTAACTGTTCAAATGCCAAATACAATGCGCCAATCCCATCAGGTTGAACCGATTCGGCATACAATTGATAATCTCCAGAGCGCTCGAACACATCGAGTGATCCCTGCACAATCACTCGCATACCATCTTTCATTTGAAAACGCAAAAAGCGCGCTTTACCCGCAAACATCACGACACGTAAACGCGCTCTGTCATCTTTTAATGTAAAATACAGGTGTCCGCTTGCGGGCTGGCTATAATTAGATATTTCACCTTGAACCGCTATCCCCTGAAAATCCGCATTACCCTGAATGGCATTCTTGATTTGTGCAGTTAACGCAGAAACCGTTAAGATCTCGGTCGGCAAGCGATTCACACCTTTGTTACGGATTAACGATCATTTGCAAATCCGGAAGCGGCGAGCACGGTGTTGTGAAGAAGCATGGCAATGGTCATCGGTCCCACTCCCCTGGGAACCGGAGTAATCGCTCCTGCCACAGGTTCCGCAGAGGCAAAATCGACATCACCAGCCAGTTTACCATCAATGCGGTTCATCCCCACATCGATCACGACTGCGCCTGGTTTAACCATGTCTCCGGTCACAAATTTAGCTTTGCCAATGGCAACGGCAAGCACATCAGCCTGTCTAGTGACTGAAGCGATGTCTTGGGTGCGAGAGTGACACACGGTGACAGTAGCATTGGCCTTCAATAACAACTGGGAGAGGGGTTTCCCCACAATATTGGAACGCCCAATCACCACCGCATGCTTTCCTGCGACGTTAATATTTTCATACTCCAGCAATTTCATGACGCCAAGTGGCGTGCACGGAACAAATCCTGGCAATCCAATCGCCAATGCTCCCGCATTGCGAGCGTGAAATCCATCGACGTCTTTTTCCGGTGAAATTGTCGCAATCACGGTCTGTTCATCAATGTGATCGGGAAGCGGCAACTGCACGAGAATTCCATGAACCGTCTCGTCACGATTGAGGCGCTCAATATGCGCCAACAGTTCGACTGCAGTAATGCTTGAAGGCAGGCGGTCGATTCTCGACAATATCCCCACTTCTGCTGCCGCTTTTTCCTTTCCGGAGACGTAGACGAGCGATGCAGGATTATCCCCCACCAACACCACGACAAGCTTTGGCTTCACGCCATTTGCCAAGAGCTTATGAACATCTGTCGCCGTTTGGGATCGGCTAACTGCAGACCATTTCTTTCCGTCGATGAGATGAGCCACTTCTTTTCACTCCTGGTTTACGCTTTTCGGCTGCTGCTGTGGCCGGGATGCAATTTTGACTCTGGATCCAGATAAATTTTTGCGTTATTGACAGCAGTAGGAGCCTCTCCAAACCCAGTGGCAATCAATTTGATTTTCCCAGGGTATACACAAATGTCGCCCGCAGCAAAAATCCCGGGAACGTTGGTTCTCATTTTCGAGTCGACGACAATCCCGCTGTCTTCGATTTCCAGTCCCCAGTCCAAAATAGGACCCAGCGATGCGCTAAAACCAAGGCTACTGATAATCGCATCCACTTCCACATGTTCCGTCTCTTTAGTGCGATTTTCTATTAACGTGACACTTTTCACAAAATCGTCACCAAAAATCTCATTAATTTCATAAAAAGTCTTGACTTCCACACCGGACACAAAAAGTGTCTTTACATTTTCTTCATGCGCTCTGAACTGATCGCGACGGTGTACCAGCATGACTCGCTCTGCCACGCCATCCAGCATGAGGGCAAAATCGACAGCGCTGTCTCCTCCGCCAACTACAATCACTTTTTTACCCTTAAATCGTTTGAGGTCATCTATATAGTAGTAAATACCTTTTCCTTCAAATTGTTCGGCATTTATTGCAGGTAACATTTTAGGAGTGAATGCGCCAATTCCGGCCGTAATGATCACTGATTTGGAGAGATGGATCTTACGGTCGGTCACCAATTCAAACACATCGTCTTCACGTTTATTCAAATGAATTACTTTTTCATTTAAGCAAACCGATGGATGAAACTGGCTGGTTTGTTCAATCAATCTGTCTATCAAATCCATCGCACGCACTTTGGGAAACCCCGCAACGTCATAGATGAATTTTTCCGGATACAGTTCTGCTAACTGGCCACCCAGTTGCGGCAAACTGTCAATAATTTTTGCGCTGGCATCGCGCATTCCAGCATAGAAAGCTGTAAAAAGCCCTGTGGGTCCGCCACCCACCACAGTAATGTCGTACACCTTTTCATCAATTGGTAACATCATTGATCCTCCTAGCATTTAAAAGCAAAATACGGTGGCAAAGCTCGCGAAAATGCCGTACATAGTATACTACATCCAAGAAACTAAGAAACAACAAAAATATAGACATTACGTGTATCTTTTTTTATAACCACTCATGATTCTTCACAATTACGTGCGATCAGCGCAACGCCGTATGCGTTGTCTGATGCGTAATACGGATCGCAAAAATAAAGTCGCTGTTTTCGCTCCTCTGTTTCTCCAAAGCGCATCTGTAGTCTTTGCTTGACCAGCTGATTCGATGCTACCCCACCCACAAATAATATTCGTTCAATCCCCGTTTGTTCCATTGCAAAGCGGAGCGATTTTTCCAGACTCGTGGCTACCACCCGCAAAACGGAGGCGGCCAATTGCTCTTTGGGTACACCTTGATCAAGGAGCTTAAGTGCCGCTGTCAGCGGACCGGAAAAACTGGGTGCACCAGATTTGACAGCGGAAGGAATTGCAGGAAAATTACCATTAGAACGCATCGCCAGCGCTTCAATTTCTTTGCCAGACGGAAAAGACAGTCCCATGGCCACACCGATTCGGTCAATAAATTGTCCGACATGAAGGTCAAGACTCGAGTATAGTTCCCTGATCGTATAGCCGCTGCCGTTCTTTTTCACCCACAATAAATCCGTAGTACCACCGGATAAGTGGTACACCAAAAAAGGTCGGTCGCCTTCGATGGGCAAATTGGCGCTCGCCTCAGCCGCCGCAATATGACCTTCCTGATGCGTGGTCTCCCACAAGTTGACCTTTGCGCCTGCTGCAATTCCCTTTGCCGCAAGTAGGCCCGGAAGAAAAACAGGCATATAGGAACCCGGTCGAGGGCGAGGTTTGCTCGACACTCCTACTGCTTTGATCATTTTCTCTGAAAGGGCATCCTGTAGTACGTCCAGTCTGTCGGGAAGGCGTGTTAAATGTTGAAAAAGCGCGGCAGATTGCTGTAACCCGTTTTTCCCTTTTGGCACTTGCAGCAAGCGGCGATCTTCAAAGAAAACTGCGCCCGATTCATCAACGGCGCAGATCGAAGTGGTGTAATTACTGGTATCAATGCCGATATAGATAGGTTGCATTGCGGTCACACGTTGAGAGATGGGTGATTTTTCTTTAATTCAGGAAGCAGTTTTAGCGCATTTGACAACACACCGTTAATAAACTTGCGCGATTCGTTAGATGAATAACTTTTTGCCAATTCTACCGCTTCGTTGATCACTACCGCTGGTGGAACATCGACTTCATAAAGCATTTCATACAAGCTGAGCCGCAAAATATTACGATCGACACCTGGCATGCGGTCGAGCTCCCAATCTTTACTTAACTGATCGATAATCGCGTCCAATTGGTGACGATAATCAAGAACCCGGGTAAGCAACTGCTGATAATACGCTTCGTCATAGACCGAAGGCTTTTGAGACTCATCATGGATCGAGTGTGTATACGCAGATGCGTCTTCTAACGAGACGTCGTTGATATCCATCTGAAAAAGTGTCTCAAGCGCGCGTTCTCGCGCAGCGTGCCGACTCATACGGATAACATCCTTTCTAATTCCTATTCAAATCGGTCACTGTTCCACCATCGCTCCAGCAGTTCTTGCCAATTGGCACGACCATCGAAAAAGCGGCCCAGCGTATAGCCGATCACGACAAATATCGCCAGCAAAAGAGTGGGGAAAAATCCTACGGTTTCTATCAAGAGCCAGAGGACTACTCCCGCCAGAGCGCCAAAATAGCGCTTCGGCATTAGGGCGATACGCTGCCAAACGGCTAACCACTTTGCCAATTTCATCTCCCCCAAGCAATGCTATTTTTGGACTGGATCCGGGGCCAAATCGATAACGCTCACATGCACTGCAGCGATGGTGAGCGATGTCATCTCCCTGATCGAATTGCCTACAGCGCGCTGAATTTCTTCTCCCATCGCATTCAAATCTACAGGATCTGCGTAAACTGTGACGATGACCACCAATCCCTGAGCGCTTTCATCGATCTTGATTTGTACCCTTTGCGCGCCTCGGATCTGCTTAGTGGCTCTCATCGCAATTTCTTTCACTGTCTGATGGCCGATTCGGATATGGCCGCCTTCCATCTCCCTGACAAACGCGTGATGTTTACCAGGGTGCAACCGAAACGCCAGATAGCGAACGGAAAGAACCAAAATCACAGCCAAACCAAGCCACAGCCAACCGGTCTGTTGAGACACCAAATAAGCATTCCACTGAACTACGGGTGAGAAATGAAGTAACCATAACATCCACCATAGTATCCCAATGGCAGTTAAAAATCCGTACACGCGCACCAACCAGCGATCAAACGGATACACGGAATAACTCCTCCTCCGCAATGATGACAAGACGTATGCGCTATTCTTTATTCTCTTCTAGAGCGCGAACTTCCGGATGGATAGCAACTCCTAGCACATGGACGTTTACAGCAGTGACTTCCAGCCCTGTCATGCCTTCGATGGCTTCTTTGACCGATTCCTGAATGGCGCGTGCCACATCAGGAATTCGAAAACCATATTCACAGATGATCGAAAGCTCCACATTGCATTTTCTTTCATCGGGCGCCACTTCTACCTTTACGCCTTTACTGAGGTGTTTCCGTCCCAGACGTTCCGCAATACCACCGACAATACCACCGCTCATGTCTGACACTCCAGACACTTCTGTGGCGGCCATCCCTGCAATGACGGCAATCACCTCATTGGCAATCTGGGTCGTACCCACACTGTTCTCATCCAAATCTGTGCGTAGAACTCCATCGCTAGCCATGAACGCACCCCCAAATATTGGTCATCTACAAGCTTGTTTATTGTTTGATTATACCTTTTCAGTAACCGAAATTAAACCTGATATTCTTCTAGAAATCTGGTCGTCACATTGCTCGAGAGAAATTCCGGATGTACCAATAACCGCTCATGGAACGGAATCGTGGTTTTAATCCCTTCCACCTTTAATTCGCTAAGCGCCCTTCTCATGCGCAAAATCGCTTCGTCGCGAGTTGGCGCCCAGACAATGAGTTTAGCTATCATCGAATCGTAAAACGGATTCACAGTATAACCGGGATATACGGCACTGTCGACGCGCACTCCAAAGCCGCCAGGCGCAAGATAATCCTGAATTTTTCCTGGATTAGGCATAAAGTTCTTGTCGGGGTCTTCTGCGTTGATGCGGCACTCAATCGCGTGTCCATTTTGTACGATATCTTCCTGCCGATAGGAAAGCGGTTCACCACTGGCAATGAGAATTTGCTCACGCACTAAATCGACGCCCGTCACCCATTCAGTGACTGGATGTTCCACCTGAATGCGAGTGTTCATTTCCATGAAATAAAATGATCCGTCTTTGTCAAACAAAAATTCAATCGTGCCAGCGCCCTCATAGTTCACGGCTTTTGCAGCAGCCACTGCAGCAGCTCCCATTTTGTCGCGAATTTCAGGCGTAATGGCTGGTGAAGGAGACTCCTCCAGCAACTTTTGCAATCTGCGTTGAATAGAACAATCCCGTTCCCCCAAGTGAATCGCATTGCCAAAACTGTCGCTCAGCACTTGAATTTCCACATGGCGCGGATGCTCTATGTACTTTTCAAGATACACGCCCGCGTTGCCAAAAGCGGAACTCGCTTCAGATCTTGCGATTTCAATAGCTGCTACCAGTTCTTCCTTCGTTCTCACGATGCGAATCCCTTTGCCTCCGCCACCTGCTGTCGCCTTAATGATGACGGGGTAACCGATTACACCTGCTACGCGTACGGCTTCTTCCAAATCCTCGACTAGTCCATCCGTTCCAGGCACAGTAGGCACGCCAGCCGTTTTCATCGTCGCCTTTGCAGTAGACTTGTCCCCCATTTTTTCAATCGCCTGAGCGCTCGGTCCGATGAATTTGACTCCCACCGCATGGCATACTTCTGCAAAATCGCTATTTTCAGACAAAAAACCATACCCGGGATGAATGGCGTCTACTCCTACGGAGGTAGCCACCGTCATGATGTTCGCGATATTCAAATAACTTTGTTTGCTCGCAGTGGGACCGACGCAATACGCCTCATCGGCTAATTCCACATGCAGAGCATCCCTATCTGCCTCAGAATAAATGGCGACCGTTTGAATCCCCAATTCCTTACACGCGCGAATGACGCGAACAGCAATTTCTCCTCTGTTGGCGATCAACACTTTTTTAAACATGGCACCCTCCATCAAGTGGTTTTAACTTTAAATAGCGGTTGACCATATTCGACCAAATGTCCATTTTCGGCAAGGACTTCGACAATTTCTCCTTGAAGGTCAGCTTCAATTTCGTTCATCAACTTCATGGCTTCGACAATGCAGACCACTGACTTCGGTGTCACTTTGGTTCCCACTTCCACGTAAGCTGCAGCAGTGGGGGACGATGCGCGATAAAAGGTTCCCACCATGGGTGATTTGATGTATTCAAATCCTGTTTCTTCTTTGACGGGTTTCTGTTCCGTCTGAGCCGGGGCTGCTGCAGAAGTGCTGACAGCTGGGGCTTCCACCCGTGCAACGACTGAAGTTGGTGCGATTTCCTGCGGTAAAGCGCTTGCAACGGGAGCCGAAGCATACCCTGGCGCATCCGCTTTCTTCATGGTGACGGTAATTTCTCCTGTTTCGATGGTTAATTCATGAACACTGGTCTCATCTAGTAATCGAATAAGTTCTCTTATATCGCTTACTTTTAGCAAATAAGACCACTCCTTCCCTGATTATCTTCCATCGAGTATAACACAAAAATAAAAATGGCGCCGAAAGCGCCAAATTGGAATACTACAAATAAAAACCAACTGTATTCATTTTAGACGTGAGGTGTTACTATCACTTGATTGGAAGGCATGCCAAGTGTTTGCGAGACCAGATTAATCACCTTCACCGCCATGATGGGAGTGATCGACTTTGACTCTACATAGACGTGAACCTGATGCTGAGGATTAAACAGAACCAGCGAATCAGGATACCCTTCTCCCACGAGCAGATCGTGAATTTTACTTGCACTCTCCTGCTCTGATTGAATGGTAGTTAATTGCTGGTATGCGCTGTTGGCGGTGCTTTGACTGATACGCGGATCGCTGAGCATGTTTTGCAGGGTCTGAATGACTTTTGACTGATGCTGCATTTGATCTAAACTTGCCTGTACAAACCAGTCGCTAGGGGTGGACGAATTCAATGTAGAAGCAGATTTTCCATTGCTTGTCGATGTCCCGCTGATCGTGCCAGAGGCAGGCACCGTATGACCTGTAATCCCGGACAAATTATTGTTGGCGGTGACGCCAGTCGCACTGTTTTTTCCATTTGACTGAGGTGTTCCGAGTGTATAGTAACCGATCAACATCAGCGATAACACCATCATTGTGGACAACCATACGGTTTGTCTTTTCACCATTACCATTCTCTCCCTTCAACTTTGTCGCTATTTACGCATTAGTACAGTGATTTCATAGCTGGGAATACCCAGTGCATCCTGTACCGCATTCGTAATTTCAGATTGCATTATGATTTCATTTCCAGATTTCGCTACCACTAGTACCCCGGTGACCCTTGGCATTAGTTCGTCCACCACCACAGGCACCTGATTTCCGTTAGAATTCTGAACCGTCACCAGTGTTGATTGTGTCGATTGCGACGTGGTGGTCGACCTGCTTCCTGAGCCAGACTGTACGGTATTTTGTCTGGTGACCACTGAATTTTGTCCGTATTCGTTAATGGGAGTGGAGGCCACTGTCACCATGACCATGACGTTGCTGATCCCCTGAATTTGATTGAGCATGTTGGTGAGCGTTCGGTCGTAGTAATTTTCATACGCCATCGCAGCATTCAGCGCCGTATCGCCATTCGTAGACGACGTGCCAGTCAAGGCATTATTTGCCGTCGACTGTGCGGGAGCGAGCACTGGCGTCGCATGCGTAGAGCCAGGTGGCGATGAGCCTCCCCCACTTGCGCCAAAAAGCAATAACAGCAGACCAATGGCAGTGAGCGCAAGTAACCATTTGTTTCCCAACAACTTTTTTACGATGTCATTCATCACGTCAGGCTCCTTTTTTTACACCTCACCTCCCGGGTACGAAACGTGTACAGCTGCCAGTGAGAGACCCAGGAGTTCTGCTGTCTGCGCTTGCAACACCTGCGCTTCTTGCCTGTTATATTGATAGCCGGATACATTCTGGCAGACAATGTAGACGCCTGTGACGGCGGTGCTCCCATCACTCATCTGACTGCTTGAAATTTCGACGGTCAGGCTGCCTTTTGGATGTCCCAGTTCAAGTGATTGTAAAATGACACTGCGCAAGGATTGCGTATAGGAAGCATTCCCGGCACCCGCCCCCCCTCCCAGACTCGAAGCTTGTAAAAGCGGACCGCTTAATGCCGCCTCCCACTTCCCGGACAGGACGCCATCAAAAAGCGCTCTAATGGGAAGCAGCAGCGATAATACAATCACCAGACCAAGCACTGCGCGAACATATTTTTGCATGGTGCTTGACGGCAAAATCATATCGAGGATCGCTGCGAAAAGAACGAGGATCACCATGTGGCGCAGCCATCCCGAAATCGCTTCAAGCAACAGGCATCACCTCACAAACGCAGATAGATTGGTCGTCGCAAGCATGATGACAATCGTAAAAAAGAACATGATGCCAACCGCTGAAAGGGAAGCAAAGACGAGCGTCAAACTTTTTCCGATGATGCCAAGGAGCGAAATGACGGGTGTATCGCCAAGCGGTTGCATCACTGCTGCCGCACCGTTGTAAATCATCGATAGCGCCAGGATTTTTAATGCGGGAAAGGCGCAGATCAGAAGAACCAGCAATGCACCGGCAATCCCTGTTGCATTTTTCATCAGCAGCGTGGCTCCCGCAATGGACTCGGTCGCATCGGAGACGGCTTTGCCAACGACCGGAATCAGGTTGCTCGCGACGAACTTCGCGCTTTTCAGCGTCACACCGTCTGCCAGTCCGGATAGGGAACCCTGGACTGACATCACCCCAAGAAAGGCAGTCATCCCGAGCCCGAGTACTGTGAGCAGCACTGTCCGGATCAGTCCCGCCAATTGTGTCAGCTTGTACTGACTGGAAATCTGGCTGACCATGAGCAGCACGGTAGAAAAAAAAATCAACGGAAACACCAGATGATCGACGACATAGCTTGTCAGATTGACGATAAAAATAATGAGCGGATGAAAGGCTGCCGCAGAAGTAAGCCCTCCTGATGCCGTGACGAGTGCCAAAAAAACAGGCATCGATCCCAGCATCATCCCCGTCATGTTGCCCATGGCATCTGATGCATAAGAAGTGGCGCTATGAAACGAGGACACGGCCAGCACACTGATCACCAGATACACCATGAAAAAAGCGGTCTTACTGACCATTTGTGAGGCAAACGCGGTCTGAATCGTCTCTAAGATGGAGGCAAGAACAGTTAGCAGCAAGATGGCACCCAGCAAACGCCCATTATCCATCAGCACACCAAAGAAGAAGTGGAGTAGCCCGATCAGCATTTTGCCGATCGAAAATCCATTTTTCCCGGGAAAAAACGAAGGAACCCATCTCCCGTCCGGCGTATTTGGCAAGAATCCGCCGTATTGGTTCGCAAGTTGCTGCCACGCCTGCTCGATGCCATTTTGTGAGATGCTTTGATATTGGTTGGTGGCCATTTGTAAGGGAGAAAGCGTGACTCCCTGTGCCAATGTCGGAACAGTTTGCGCATGAGCTTGAAAAGGTAATGCAAGGAACAGGCAAAACATGCAAAGAAGCGCCAGGATTGGTGGTATGCCTTTGATGAGTGGAGCGTTGTACTGCAAAGCAATCACCTCCTGGCACCGCATTTACGGTAAAAGATGCGTCATCATATCGACGACCGCCGTGATGATGGGAACAGCAAGTACGATGATGGCTAACTTCCCAAGCAGCTCGATTTTGCCGGCAATACTCGCCACTCCAGCATCGCGGGCAATTTGCGCCCCGAATTCCGCCACATAAGCGATGCCGACGATTTTTAACACGGTAGCGAAAAACACGACATTGACATTTGCCGCTTCTGCCAATCTTTCGATGGGGACAAGCAAACCGGTCAATCGTTGCATGATTGCCAAAAACAAGATGGCTGCCACAAACAAACTGAGGTAAAACGACATTTGTGGCGCCATTTCTCGAATGGCCATGACGAGCATGGCGGCTACCACGGCGAACAGAATGGTCTGAAACAGGCTCATCGCACACCTACTGATTGAAAAATACAGCGCGGATTTCAGTAAACAAGTGATTGATATTCGTGACGACCACTGCCGCCACCAGTACCAACGCGGTAATTGTCACTAATGTCGCAATTTCATCTCTACCGGATTGCTTGAGTAAACTGGCAAGTACCGCCGTGGCAATACCAATCACAGCAATCTGAAAAATCACATGCAGTTCCAGACTCATGCGCGAGTCCTCCTTCACTACCACAACATGACGACCATCAACACGCCGATCAGTACACCAGTGGTGCGATACACCTTTTCAAAACGATCGCGCTCTGTTACGGCTTCTTTTTCGCGATCGGCAAGTTCTGCGAGGATGGCGTTGATCGAAGATTCCTGCAACACTGCATTCGTATTGCCGATAGTGCGACTGAACTGGCGCAACGCACTGACGTCTTCTGCACTTAGCGACCAGAATTCTCCAGCTTGTCCTAAAGCGACGGCAAACGCATCTTCTGCTTCTGTGCCTGATGTGGTCAATAACTCTGCTGTTTTTGCAAACAATTGGTGAGTGCCAGACTGATCAGAAAAGTACCCAGAAATTTTGAAAAACGATTCAGGCAACGGCAAACGATGATAAGCGATATCTGCGCGGAGCATGCGCAAAGCAGTCATGATCTCTCTAAGTTCAAGCGGTCGTTTACGGTATTTTTTGGCGAAATCAAAACCAAACCCGGCCGTTCCCACAAAGAGTGCGCCTGCTCCCACCCATTTCAGAAAGACCAATGCCATGATTTCACCTCGCGCAACTGGCTGTCATACACTCGGGCTATCGTGCCTGGACGAGGCAAGGCGGATACCTCCACCCATCTGGCGATAAGTGAAGATTCGGAAAGATGGTGCATGCCGGATCTCGCTAGTAATTCCTGCACATTTCCGGCATGAGCGGTTCCCACGAGTATCACCCCCGCTTTTGCAAGGTCCGCAACTGCCAGCGCGTCTTGTGGCCCACCCAGTTCATCTGCGATGATTACTTCTGGTGATAAGGAACGAAGCGCCAAGGTCATCCCTATCGCCTTGGGACAGCCATCAAGCACGTCGGTGGCCATTCCAACATCAAACTGTGGCACACCATTGGCGGTTCCCGCGATTTCCGAACGCTCATCAATCAGCACTACGCGCATCGGCCGCTGCAACGGAGGTTCACCATTGCCAAGTATCCTGGCAAGATCGCGAAGTAGTGTGGTTTTTCCTGAAGCCGGTGGGCCAAATAACATGGCGGAACCCATTTGGCGGTTCCCCTTGCTGATGATGAAAGCCAGTGTTTTTGCACTTCCCTGCACTTCTTTTGCAAGGCGGATATTCAGCGAACTGATATCGCGCAGGGTTTGCACGCCACCATCTTGATGGAGAATGACTTTGCCGGCAATTCCTACCCGATGACCGCCAGAAAGCGTGATATAGCCGTTTTTCAATTCAGTATCCACGGCATAGAGTGATGATTTGGTCAGCGTGGTGAGTACGAAGCGGAGGTGGTATGGCTCAATGGTGATCGGCAAAAATAAGTCTGGTCCCACCAGGTGAACCCTTCGACCGATGCGAAGCCTTATTTCTGTTGTGCGATCAAGCTCGAAGTCTTGACAAGTCATCACGCTACGGCTGACATCTTCAGGTAACAATTGCATGATTTCCTTCGGGAAAAGGGATATTTTTTGCAATGCCGATTGCCCCCTCCCCCATAGTTAGTCCCATATATATGGGCGTTGGGACAGGGATATACCTCCAAATTTTTGTGATCGCACGGAGAATATAGGGATTTGCCTCGCACGAAGAGAACAAAAGACCGATAGGATATAGAGCGGGGAAATTCGAATCGGAAAAGAGGCCACAAATTTGGGCGACGGAGTGATACTTCTTACCAGATGGATTGTCGTTTTTCTGGTCATATTCGTGCTATTAATGATGCTTGTATTTACATTCTTAAACAAAAAAAGGGCGCCAAACCATTAGCGCCCCCAATGCCTGTAAAAAATGATTACGCCCTTGAAATGTAAAGTCCGCTGCGAGTATCAATTAGAAGCACATCACCAATATTGATGAAAAAAGGAACTTGCACCGTGTAACCTGTCTCCATGGTGGCAGGCTTGCTTCCACCTGTTGCCGTATCTCCACGAATGCCAGGTTCAGTTTGAGCCACTGTCAATTCCACCGTGTTCGGCAGTTCGACACCGATTGGCTGACCTTCATACAACACGACTACACAGTTCATGTTTTCCTTGAGGAAATTCAGTTCGTATTCCAGTTGGTCTCTGGCAATATTAGTCTGCTCGAAAGTTTCCGTATCCATAAAGGTAAAGTTATCGCCATCGTTGTATAAGTATTGCATTCCGCGATTCTCAATACGGGCTCTGGCCACTTTCTCACCCGCACGAAATGTGGTTTCCTTCACTGCGCCAGTGCGAATGTTCTTCAGCTTCGTCCGCACAAAAGCGGCGCCTTTTCCTGGTTTGACGTGCATGAACTCGATCACTCGCCAGATCTGGCCATCGTACTCAATGGTCACGCCTGTACGAAAATCATTGCTTGATATCATCGGTTTTTGCCATCCTCCTATTTATTTAACTTGATCCGTGACATATGACACTCCTTCTTGTAACACAATCCACGCCATATGCGCAAGTGTCATGACTTGTCTTCGCTAAATCTCCCGGCAAAAGCGCGCAATGCGCACTCATAGCCAAACGCGCCAAGCCCGGTGATTTGACCAAGGGCCACAGGGGCAATAACCGAGTGATGACGGAACTCTTCGCGTGCATGGACATTGGACAAGTGCACCTCAATCACCGGCAGATGAACTGATGCCACCGCATCGCGAATAGCAATACTATAGTGCGTGAAAGCGCCTGGATTGATGACGATCCCCTGGTAGTTCCCCATCGCTTGTTGAATCTGATCAATCAGTGCCCCTTCGTAATTGGACTGAAAAGTGTCCACCTCCACCCCCAGTTCCATCCCCAACTGAATCAGTCGCTGATTGATCTGCATAAGCGTCAGTGTTCCATAAATCTCAGGCTCCCTCGTGCCGAGCATATTCAGATTGGGACCGTGTAGGACCAGTACCTTATTCATCGTCGCCCCCCTCCCTCATTACTTTTATGATGGTGTAGAAGGCAGATAACGCAATACGGGATTTCTTGCGGCCGTTGTTTCATCGAGCCGATCAATCACCGTGGTGTGTGGCGCCTGAAGCACCACATCAGGGGTTTCTCTTGCCTCTTTTGCAATTTGTTTCAGCACATTTGCAAAGTCGTCCAGTGTTTCTTTGGTCTCTGTTTCCGTCGGTTCAATCATCAATGCTTCTTCGACATTGAGCGGAAAATAAATCGTCGGCGGATGGTATCCAAAGTCCAGAATCCGCTTTGCAATATCCAGCGTCTTGACCCCATTTGCCTTAAACGGTTTGCCAGATAAGACAAATTCATGTTTGCATATCCGATGAAAAGGCACTTCATAGTCTTCTGCCAGCAGATGCAGTAAATAGTTGGCATTCAAAACGGCGTCTTCGCCCACTTTTTTGAGACCTTCAGCCCCCATCGTTCTGATGTAAGCATAAGCGCGTACCAGAACGCCAAAGTTGCCATAAAATCCTTTAACTTTTCCAATGCTTTGTGAACGATCGTGATCGAGCGCATACGTACCATCTTGTTTTTTCACGATGATCGGCGCAGGCAAAAATGGAATCAGTCCGCTTTTGACACCTACCGGTCCTGCGCCTGGTCCACCTCCGCCATGTGGCGTGGAAAACGTCTTGTGCAAATTGAGATGGACGACGTCAAACCCCATATCGCCAGGGCGGGCATAGCCGAGAATGGCGTTCGCGTTGGCACCGTCGTAGTAAAGTAGTCCACCAGCTTCATGCACGATTCGGGCGATTTCCTCAATGTTTTCTTCAAATAAGCCAAGTGTGCTTGGGTTAGTGAGCATGAGCGCCGCCGTATCTGGCCCCACCGCCTGACGCAAAGCATCCAGGTCCACTCCTCCTGACTCGTTGGAGGGAATCGTGACAGCGCGAAAACCCGCAAACGATGCGCTGGCTGGATTAGTCCCATGCGCAGAATCAGGAACCAGCACTTTAGTCCTTTTTTCCCCGCGATGCTCATGATAAGCGCGGATCAACATGAGCCCTGTCCACTCGCCGGCCGCGCCAGCCGCAGGTTGCAAACTCACTTCATCCATTCCTGTAATTTCTGCGAGTGACACTTGCAACTGATACAAAAGCTGAAGCACGCCCTGCACGGTCTCTTCTGGCTGTAGCGGATGAACTCTGGCAAACCCCGGAAGCTTCGCTACTTCTTCGTTGCGCTTAGGATTGTACTTCATGGTGCAGGAACCTAGTGGATAAAAACCAGAATCAACGCCGTGGTTACGCCTTGACAGCCCCGTATAATGTCGAATCAGTTCCACTTCGTTCACTTCAGGAAGGAGCGGAGATTGTTTGCGAAGTAGTTTATCTGGAATTTCATCTATCGGATCAACTTCCGGAACGTCTAACTCAGGCAATGTATAAGAAACTCGCCCATGATGGCTTCGCTCGAAAATCAGCGGGTAATCACTTGTTTGGCGACTCACAACAATCCCTCCCAACGGCTGGCCACAAAATCAATCGTCGATTTTGGCATTGTTTCTGTGACTGCAATCAAAAGCCCGTTTTCCACATCAGGGTATTCGCGGTAAAGAGGATACCCTAAGAAAATGCCGTCGTTTAGAAGTTCGCGATAAACCTTGTCCGTTTCATCACCAAAAGTAATGACAAATTCGTTGAAAAACGGTTGCTGATACACACGTGTTGCACCTGCAGCGATAAAGCGCTTCTGTGCATAATGGGCTTTCGCATAATTGTGCCTGGCTAGTTCAGCAAATCCCTTAGGACCTAGGCTGCTCAAATAGACAGTGGCAGCAAGCGCATTTAACGCCTGATTGGAGCAGATGTTGGATGATGCTTTCTCCCTGCGAATGTGCTGTTCACGTGCCTGCAACGTCAAAACAAAACCGCGTCTGCCACCCCGGTCCTTGGTCTCTCCTACGATTCGACCGGGCAGTCTTCTCATGAGAGCATTGGTAGTTGCCATCATGCCGAGATACGGACCGCCAAAAGAGAGGGGATTGCCAAGCGACTGTCCTTCGGCAACGACAATATCCGCCCCCAGGTGACCTGGCGCTTCCAATATGCCAAGCGCTACAGGATAGGTGCTGACGATAAGGAGCGCGCCTTTTTGATGAGCCAGTTCAGCGATGGCGTCCAAATCTTCGACATTGCCAAAAAAATTCGGATAGCCAACGATGACAGCCCCTACCTCTTCGGATAGCATTTTTGCCAAACGATCGAGATCAGTGACGCCGTCCTTTTGAGTCACTTCCAGTATTTCAATGTGTTGTCCGGAAGCATAAGTTTTTAGCACTTTACGGTATTCTGGATTCACTGCACTGCTGACGAGCACCTTGTCCCTGCGAGTGTGCGTGCTAGCCATCAGTGCCGCTTCTCCAAGCGCAGTGGGCCCATCATAAACGGAGGCATTAGAAACATCCATGCCGAATAGTTCTGCCACCATGGTTTGATATTCAAAAATTGCCTGCAAAATCCCCTGGCTGATTTCCGGTTGATATGGCGTATACGCAGTGTAAAATTCAGAACGCGAGACCACTGCCGGGACCACACTCGGAATAAAGTGATCGTAAGCGCCTGCACCGAGAAATGATATCGCCTGATCCACATTCACATTGGCGCTTGCCATTTGGCCGAACTCTCTCATGAGCTCCCATTCACTGGCTGGTTTGTCGAGTTGGTACGGTCGCCCCAATTGAAGATGAGCCGGTATATCCGCAAAAAGCTCCGTAATGTCCTTAAGGCCTAAGGCATTTAACATCTGTGCCCTGTCCTCGCTCACACCAGGCAAATAACTCCAATCGCTCATCCTGCTTCCCTCCTTCAGTTACGCTTTCACTCGTTTGTAAAATGGCGTTTTTACGACTATCGCGCGAGCTTTTTTGCCGCGAATTTCGATGTCGAATTCTGTTCCGACCTCTGCATATGTCAGATCGACCATGGCAAGTCCAATGCTTTTGTTGAACGTGGGACTAAACGTTCCGCTGGTGACAAAACCGATGGCGCCATCTGGACCAAAAACAGTAAATCCTTCCCGTGCAATTCCGCGATCCATCAACTCATAGCCGACAATTTTACGGCGCAAGCCGTTTTCTTTTTGAGAAAGCAGCGCTTCTTTGCCGACAAATTCATCCTTGGCCGTTTTCACGAACATGCCAAGACCCGCCTCGAGCGGTGAGATGTCATCGCGCAATTCATGCCCATAAAGTGGCAACCTCGCCTCCAGACGAAGCGTATCCCTCGCGCCAAGTCCGACGGGTTGAAGCCCAAGCGGAGCCCCTATGTCCATGAGCGCTTCATAGACGCCAACCGCCTCTGCGGCATCCACGTAGATTTCAAATCCGTCTTCCCCGGTGTAACCGGTACGGGAGACCAAACTTGGAACTCCCGCCACGACAACATGGGACTGAAAAGAATAGTATCGAATTTGCGACAAGTCCACCGCGGTCAATTTTTGCAAAATCGTCTCTGCAAGAGGTCCCTGGAGTGCCAATTGAGCAACCTCATCCGACAAGTCTCGAAGCGTGACGTCAGATGCCGTTTGGTGAGACACCATCCATTCCCAGTCTTTTTCCCTGTTCGCCGCATTGACCACAATCCAGTATTCATCGTCCTTCAGGCAATACACGAGCACGTCATCCACGGTGCCACCCTGGTCATTGGCCATTGGGCTATACTGTGCCTGACCGGGCATCATTTTCATCAGGTCGTTCGTGATGATTTTTTGGATAAATGCGCCTGCACCCGGTCCCTTGACCTCTATTTCTCCCATATGGGACACATCGAACAAACCTGCCTTTTCGCGCACCAGTTTGTGTTCTGCGACGATCCCGGAATATTGTACAGGCATTTCGTATCCGGCAAAATCAACGATTTGCGCACCGTATTTTTTGTACAGTGGATAAAGAGGAGTACGCCTTAGTTCCGTCACATTGATCGCTCCTTGTTCAGAGTGAAAAACAAAAAAGACACCGACAAAACACATCGGTATCGTCCCTGTCCCTTGTACCTGAGAGTTCCCCTGCAACCGCAGGTTACCCCTTTGGTGGCCAATTGCTCGGCGCTCTCCAGGTGGCGTCAAATTGCAGTACCCTGTACCTGAGAGATTCGCGGGAAAAGATCCGAATCTTTCCGCTTGCTCCTTCGGTGGCGAAAGTGATCTCGCGCTCTCCTGCAATCGTCATTCGCAAGTCTTACGTTCATTTTTCTTATATTCAGTATAGCTGGATTTTGCAAGGAATGCCAACCAATAATTCGGGCATACTTGTCTTGAATGATAAAGGAGAAGGCTTGTGTACGATATCCAGATCCATGATCATTTACGCACAAAATTAAGGGAACGCGGAGATGCCGTCAGCGGCCGCTGGGGACTGTTTTTGCTTGCGCAAGAAGCGGAACAGGAATCGACGATGGTCAGCTTTGATGATCTGGCGTGCCTCAAACTCTTGCCAAACGTACTTCCTTATACCCATCAAATCGAAACCGCCAAACGTGTCATCAATGAATTACACGGGAGAGCGCTACTTGCAGACGAAGTGGGACTTGGCAAAACCATTGAGGCAGGACTTGTCATTAAAGAATACATGGTAAGAGGACTTGTCAAAAAAGCGCTGATTCTCGTCCCTGCCTCGCTCGTATTGCAATGGACAAGGGAACTTAACGAGAAGTTCGCAGTCAACGCGTTTGCTCAGCGCAATGAATGGTCCTGGACGAATTACGATGTCGTCGTCGCCTCGATGGATACTACCAAAAGAGAACCTCATCGCACCACAGTGCTCCACCAGGATTACGACCTGGTGGTGGTGGATGAAGCGCACAAATTAAAAAATAACCGCACAAGCAATTGGCAGCTTGTCAACCAAATACGCAAAAAGTATTTGTTACTTGTCACTGCAACTCCCGTTCAGAACGACTTAAAAGAGGTGTACAACCTGATTCATCTTTTGCGCCCAGGGCAGCTCGGGAATCCGGCCACTTTCACCTCGACCCACGTGCAGGATAAACGCACGCCAAAAGACCCACAAGCACTTCGCAGCGCATTGAACACGTTGATGGTGCGAAATCGGAGAAAAGAGAGCCATCTGGACTTCACAGAGCGGCATGTGGAAGCTATTTTGCTGCGCTTGTCGAATGAAGAGATGGAACTGTACCATGCCGTCAGTGATTTTATTAAAGAGGAATACGATTATCGCGCGTCCCATCATCGCAGTTTATTGCCGCTGATCACCCTGCAACGGGAAATCTGCAGCAGTTCTTACGCTGCTCTTCCCACTCTGGAGAAGATGCGCAAAGACCCACACCTGAACTCAATCGCGCATGAGAGGCTGGAACACATTTATGAGATGGCTCAATCAGTTCCAGGATACACCAAAGTCAATCAGACGATCGACTTGGTCAAACAAATTTCAGACAAATTGATTGTCTTCACAGAATACCGAGCAACACAGGATTTTTTGCTTTACATGCTACGTCGTTCAAACATTGCAGCCGTACCGTTTCGCGGCGGATTCAAGAGAGGAAAAAAAGACTGGATGAAAGACCTTTTTGAGCATCGGGCACAGGTGCTTGTTGCGACAGAAGCGGGTGGTGAAGGCATTAATCTGCAATTTTGCAATCAAGTGATCAACTTTGACTTACCTTGGAACCCAATGAGAGTTGAGCAGCGCATTGGCCGCGTGCACCGACTCGGTCAGACTCGCCCTGTGTATATTTATAATCTGGCGACCAAAGAGACGATCGAAGAGCACATCGTTCAGTTGCTTCAGGAAAAAATTCAGATGTTTGAGTCGGTTATCGGAGAACTAGACGTGATACTCGGCGCCAAGGCGTTTGAAAAGGAACTCTTGCAAACATTTTTGGAAAGCAAGGACGAAGAAGAGATTAGAGCGAGATTGAACGTACTCTCCAAACGAGTGCAGCGAACGCCTGCAACCATTGGCAGAGAAAGGGAAAAGCAATGAAGGACCAAAAATTATATAACTTTTGCAAACAATATTTCACGTTGGTCAATGCCACGCTGCATCATGCTGATGACTTTGCGCTTTCTGTGGAACTTCCCAAAGAGGTGGACAAGGAGTTGACAGACCGTCCCTTTTATTGGATGTGGGTCGAAACGCTTGGTGAAACACCACCGCCCAATTTTCTCTATCTGCTTTTTGACGATTTGACTCCTTCCCCCGAGTGGACGAGCGTGTTGAAAGATACACAAAAACCGGAACGAGTCCTTCCCGGAAGTTACCGCATGCAGAAAATCTACCAAAGCGCCAAATTGCATGGAATGTTTGCTGTAGCTTATGAAAGAAAGGCAGATTTATGGCCACATGTGCTGATCAATGTCAAGGTGTCTTATATCTCTGATCGGCAGAAAGATGAATTATTGTCCTATCTCTTTTCTGCCCATCACCAGACCATAAAAAAAATCGAATGGAATCATTGGGAGAAAAATTTATTATATGATGAACCCCAAAGTGGGAGCCAAATCGTCCCGCTACCCATTAATTATGATCTGGTATTTTCAAAGCTGTTGTCGGAAGTAACCCATGAAATCGAAAAACGAGATCAAAGTTGGGCAAGAGAATCCTCTCAAAGATTGAAAAAAGAATTGACCGAGCTTGATCAATACTATGAAACAATGGAGAATAAAGAGGCACTGGCAGCCGAACAACAACTCCGTAAGGCCGAAATCACCTGGCGCATGTCTCCGCGCGTGGAGGTCAATCCTTATCAACTCGCGCTCCTCTACTTATCGGAAAACACATAGAAAACAGACCTACGAACGCAGGCATAAAATTACCCGTTGTCCATTTCCTCGTCCAATAATTCCATATGCGCAATGCGATAGTCATCCCCGTCAAGATACCCCACCCGACTCATGCCGATAATTCTGCTTTTCAAAGGATCGATAAAGGGTAAAAATTCTTCCGACATTCTGGCATAAAGATCTGGCGGCGCATAGTTACTGGCATAAAGTGTAGGCAACCGGCGAGTAAACCGCTGGTTGATGATGCGAAACATTTTCTCAAGCGTAAAGTGATTGGGCCGTTCCTGTCCGATTTCATCAATGGCTAACACTGGCACGCTGGAAAATGTTTCGAGCACCGGGTCAATGTCCCTACCTTCTCCGATCATGCTGCGCAAACGATCGAACATTGCATCTGCGCTGATGATGATGCTGGGAATCCGCCGCTCTTCAAGCCGGTTGATGATGGCATGAAGAAGATGTGTTTTGCCGACACCAGCAGGGCCAAAGACATATATTCCTTTCATATCCTGACCTACTTGATAGGTTTCTGCAAACTGTTCTGCCGCAGCAAAAAGTTTGGGTCTCCTGCTTCGCTGCTCGTATGGAAAGTTTGCGAATGTGAGCTTGTGGTCATACACGTTGCGCAAGGAAAAAGACGAGTACTTCGAAGCTCGTTGGATCATCACATGATCCTGAAATGGTTTACAATAACTGGTTTCCATAATCAAATTGCCCTGATACGAAGCCAGTTTGTACCACATTCCTTTGGCATCGCCAATTTTCCCGCACTTATCATAGCCTTGACAAGCGCCACATATGGTTTCCTGCTCATGCAGTTCGAGAATCAATGACTCTGCGTTTAAGATGTCTTCATCCTCGACCTCCAGTTCATTCACCGGAGGATACAAATGGCGAAGTTCCAGCACAGAATAGGACTTAGCACGTAATTTTACTTTTGGCAATATGCCTCCTATTCGCTCAAAGCTCATTGGCTACCTCCACTCCCACCAGTGTTCGCTCTCTGCGAATTTTGACGCTAGTCGGCGCTTCCGGAACAAACACTCTTGTGTTCGTTACAAACGCTTCATGCCACAGGAGGAAGATGACAATCGCCCATACCTTTCTGGCATGGTCTTTAACACCTGTACGGTGTTCTTCCAGCATGTGAAGAACGTGATCCTTATCAAAAAGGTCATCCAGAGTACTGGATCCAATCAATTCCCGCACCGGTTCATAAAATTCTTCCCTCAACCATTTGCGAAGCGGAACGGGAAAACCAAGCTTTTTCCGCTCTGCGACTTCCTTAGGGAGAATGCCACGAACCGCTTCTCTTAACACGTTTTTGGTGGTGCCATTTAATAGCCGAAATTCTGCCGGAATTTGCGCGGCAAATTGGAACACTTCTCGATCCAAAAAAGGCACGCGAAGTTCCAAACTGTTGGCCATTGTCATTTTGTCCGCCTTCATGAGAATGTCTCCAGGCAACCAGGTGTGTAAATCCACCATTTGCATTTTGGTCACAGGATCATGACGTTGCGCAAGATCGTAAAACACCTTAGTGACATCCGTAGATCGCTTTACCCGTTCCTTATCAGGATTAATATGGACAAATTCTTGCTTGTCCCGCTCAGAAAACAGGTAAGCATTACCAAAAAATCGTTCTTCGAGCGGTTTGGACCCGCGCAGCAAAAATCCGCGGCCCTTCATCCCATACGGCAGCCATTCAGCGAGTTCGCCCAGTGTTTTGCGCATCCCCATTGGAATATGATCGAACATCTTCAGTGATAACGGCTCGCGATAAATCGTATACCCGCCAAAAATTTCGTCAGCGCCCTCGCCAGAGAGTACGACAGTGACGTATTGACTGGCCAGTTCCGCTACAAAATATAGTGCAATTGCAGACGGATCGGCTACCGGTTCGTCCTGATGATAGACAAGTCGAGGCAACGTCTCCCAATACCTCTTCGCGCTAATCACGGTATCCCGATGATTGGTGCCTAACAGTCTCGCCGTCTCTTTCGCATATTCCAGTTCGCTCTGGCTGCCTGCCCCTTCAAATCCGACAGTAAATGTCTGCACGTCTTCCAATTCTTTAAGTAGCGCGACAATGGCGCTAGAATCAACGCCTGACGACAAAAAAGCCCCTCTTGGCACATCGCTGTTCATGTGCGCCTGTACGGAATCCCTCAGTACATCGATGGTTCCCTCCACAAAGTAATCGAGTGGAAAATCTCGAGGGGTAAAGTCCAATTGTTCGTATCGCCTGATCTCCCATTTACCGTTTTCTACAATTAGATAATGAGCCGGAGGAAGTTTTTTTACCCCTTCAAACATGGTGTTCGGCTCCGGGACGTACTGAAAGGTGAGGTAATTCCAAAATGCTTCCCGGTCAATTTCCCTCGATACTGCAGAAATTTTTAAAAGACTCTTAATTTCCGAACCGAATGCCAGATACCCGTCGCCTGCTGAATAATAGAGTGGTTTGATTCCAAAGAGGTCACGGGCAAGGATCAATCTCCGGGCATGATTATCCCAGACGGCGATCGCAAACATTCCTCGCAACATGTTTACAAAATCAGTACCGTACTCCTCGTAGAGGTGCACAATCACTTCCGAATCAGTTTCGGTCTTAAATTCGTGCCCCTTGTCCAACAGTTCTTTTCGTAGCGCTTTATAATTGTAAATTTCGCCGTTAAAAAGTAGCCAAATGGTTTCATCTTCATTGGCAAGCGGTTGGTGTCCTTTGGTCAGATCGATAATGGAGAGCCTGCGAAAGCCAAAACCTACTTCGTGAGAAAAATAATACCCTTCGTCATCCGGACCCCGATGAATAATCTGATCATTCATGGCGGCCAACAGCTCATGGTTACATTCTTCACCATTCAAATCCAGATAACCGACAATACCGCACAAATTCTTTCATCCTCTTTTCTGATCGTTCAATGCGTCATCCATTTTGCCATCACTTGAACTTCAGCCAAACGCATATTTGTGCCATCCGCCATCGTGTGGGCAAAATCGTACAGGTGCTCTCTCTCGTCGTAAAGCTTGGTCAAGCGCTCCTGAATTCCTCCTTGCAAAAGAGGACGTGTGCTGTCAAATTCAAGTCGATGCAGTATGTCTGCAAGTGGAGTATACACATGGACAGTAAATGCCTTACTCGCAAGCAACTGACGGGTTTCAGGCAAAAGCGGGGCACCGCCCCCCGTTACCAACACTCCCAATGGACTCTGATGGAGTATACGAGCAATCGACGCTGCTTCAAGCTCTCGAAAACGGACTTCCCCGTAGGCGGTGAAAATTTCACTGATCGACATCTTCATGTTTTTTGCGACGATTTCATCATTATCATAACACGGTAATCCGTAATTTCGAGCGAGCAGTTTTCCAAGTGTACTTTTGCCGGCTCCGGTAAATCCAATCAGTGCAATCACGGTGAAAACTCCTTTGGCACAATCATTTATCCGTGATCATCTTATCACTTCTCAAGCATTCTATCACAAATCAGCACTAAGGACTTTCGTTCCAGAAGGACACACGCTGCATGAGAGGATCAAAAATAACGGTGGCTGTCGATTTTGCTCCCTGAAACGTGGTGGCACTAGCCGTAATCGTATAAAACCGACTGGAGACGCTTGTTTTATTGCTTTCCACATCGCAGAATCCTTCATTATTCTGATAATGCAATGTTGATTCATTTTTGCCTTTTAACAGCAAGGACAATTCAGTATTAACCCCTGCGTGTACGAGGTCCCTGGCATGAAGCACCTCGATGCGCATTTGGACTCTTGCTTGCAACGCTTCTGCCACCAAGAATCCTGTGGATAAAAGCAGTCCAGTGATCACAAGTACGAGCAAAGCAAACGGCAATGCGTAACCATTGTCAGTAGCCAATGGCATTCGGAGTGAGCGCAAACGATGCTTCATAGGGTTCCCTCTTATCATTGTAATCGATGGTGACATGAAGGAGATGATTGACCACCTGCCAATTCAAATCATTGACGTCTGCAGACACTGTCACTTCTCCTTTGCCATTTAACGTTCTCAAAATCAGATGAGAAGTGGGCGAAAGCCCATACCTTGCCACCTCGCCATCCGACAAAACGACTGTTAAGAGCGACCCATTCGCATAGGTCTGTGTAGCTAAAGTCAAATCTTGCATCAACGCATGGTACAATACCCATTCGTCATCCAGATTTTGCATCACGCTTGTTTCCTCATCGAATGTTTGCCAGGAAAATACCCATAAGGAAATTCCCAGCGTCATCACAAGACCCGTCAAGGCAAGAGCAATCACCGTTTCAAGCAGTGTAAACCCGTGATTATTATCATGATTTCGCGGCTTGCAGGGTTTGAAACACCAGCAACGGTTGAACGTCAGTATCTTTCTCGTATACAGCGGCAGTCACCACCCACAAATTGTCACTGTCCTTTTCTGACGACACACGCACCCATAAATTTTCAGATTGAAATTCGTTTGCAGACTTTCCTGTTCCCGAACGTATTAGCGCCACTTCCTCATCAAGTGCCCCATGACCAACTAGCGCAGCGCTCTCAAACAACTTAGCATTCCCTGTACTACTTAACATGGACACGTCCCCATTCAAGCTGGTGGTGGCAATGATTGCCACCACCAGCAATGCCGTCAGCACATCCAGCAAATTCATTTCATCACACTTCCTGTTCCTAATTGATTACAGGACTATACGCCATTCTGATATCGCCATATTGCAAATAAAGCACCGCATTTCGCATGGCCCCTTCAGGATTTTGAATAATGATTTGACCGCCTTCGTTGATATTGCCTAAAGGGTTAAATCTGACGGTAGAGGATGGCAAATGCACGATTCCTTCGTAGAAAGCAATGGGACTTGCAATGGTTTTTGGAGTGAACGAACCGTTCGAACCGTCATAAAAATAATAGGTGTTCGAATAAGGCAGAAAACGAACTTCTTGATACACTTGCTTGAATTGTGCACTCATCTGTTGTGTACGCAAATCGGAGACAATTTGCCATGCTGAGGTCTCCAGTGCCGCATGATCCCTTGCCGAGATAAACACTGGTAGTACAATAGACAGACCTATGCCAACTATAAAAATGGCGATTACGAGTTCAAGCAGTGTAAACCCGTTGTCATTTTCCCTCATTTGACGCCCAATTCCCCGTGCACACTGCAACTCACAATAACTTGCTGTTCCGTTGCCGTAGACGTTCCTGAAGAGGAAGTTCCAGTGGTGCTAGTGCCTGTGGTGCTAGTGCTGACAGGTGTATAACTGATCATATATTCCCCGCCGCTCGGACACTTGGGAGTCGAATCGATATAACCATTGTCCTTAAGGTCTTGAAGGATACCTGCGGTATCAGTTTCGGGAGGGTATTGATGATTGGCAAGATAGTACTCGGTCAGCGCAGCACGAATCATTTTTTGATTGCCTTCACATCCGGTTTGTGCCGCATTGGCTCCGGCAGTCTGCAAATTTGGCAAAGCAATCGCCATCACCACAGAAACGATGAACAGGGCGATCACCATTTCAATTAACGTAAATCCACTTTGTTCACTCCATTTTTTCTTCATGTGCACCAACATTTTCATCATCAAAACCTCCTCATATTAAGACAGTTGCTGCACCAGGTCTGTCATTGGCAATAAAAGCACCAGGGTCACCCCTCCGACCACCACTCCCAAAATGACCAGACTGACTGGTTCAAAAAGTGAAAACAACCGCTCCATCGCCCTGTCAAAACTACGTTCATAATAGTTTTTCAACCTTTTTGCCCCACCTGCAAGATCGCCCGTTTGCTCTGCGACAATCAGCATAGAAGACGCTAGTTCCGGGAAATAAGGAGTTGATTTTAATGCGTGAGAAAACAGCATGCCTTTTTCTACATCCTGAAGAATCTTAGCCCATTCATTTTTCATCCGTGCGATATTGGTGGAGATCATCACATGAAGCGCAGTTAACAGGTCCACTCCTGCGCCTAAAAGCGCAGATAAGGTTTCAAAGTTTTGCATGGCTTTGTAAAAACGCAACCACGCTCCCCATGAATGGCTGACCACGTTTTTTTCCACGGAAACCAGCCAGCGGTTTTTATTTCGCCAAAAAATCAGGACCAAACCGCCAGTCAGTAAGAAGGCATACGGCAATCCCACCACGAGAATATCTGCAAATAACATCACCACCTGCACTTGATGAGGAATTTGTAAGTTTAAGGAGTGATAAAATGTGATGAAGTGAGGAATCACCTGCCAGGACATCACATACATCGAGAATAGAGATAGGAAGCTTAAAAACACCGGATATGCGACCAATTTCCCAAGCTTTTCTCTGCGCATTCTGCGGTGATGATAATAGGCAGTTAAACTTTGAAAAGCCTGATCCAATTCGCCAGTCACCAGTCCCACACGCAAGAAAGTCAACGCCACTTGAGGAAATCCCGCGCGCTCAAAGACTGTATCCACCGCCTGTCCATTCCCGATCGCATCACTCATGATTTTTGCCCATCCATACCGCTTGGGAGCGATCACCAATAGCGAATCCAATGCCTGTCCAAGATCGATGCCAGCAGATAACAGATCAGCCAAATCCGCTATAAAAAACTCAAGTTGCTTCGCTGGTAATTTCATCTTTTTCCGCAACAAACATGTTCAATCCCTTCACGCCGTATTCTGACACCGGGGTTTTGATATGTAAGAATTGCTGGATCTCGCTTGCGCCAAGCATTCGGAACTCTGCCTGGCGCCCAATTATCCCCACGTGATGGCATGTTGTGCATCCTTTTCCATGACAATCGACGCAAACGAGAGGCACCAGCCGTTGCCAAATGATCAGTTTGAGCGACTCTGCCAAATATGATCGTTCCACACCAAATTCAAGTAAACGAGTGATCACTTGAAAGGGCGTATCGGCATGCACGGTACTTAGCAAATGATGACCGGTCAGCCCTGCACGCACGGCAATTTGCGCTGTCAGTTCGTCGCGAATTTCTCCTACCATTAACAAATCAGGATCCTGCCTGAGCGCACTTCGAAGACCTTCCGCAAAAGTCAGCCCGATTTTTTCATCGACTTCCACTTGTGAAAATGTATCGAGCTTGCGCTCCACCGGATCTTCAATGGTCAGAACCGACTCCCCGAGCAGATTGCGCTCGCGCATTAAGGCGTATAGCGTCGTGCTCTTCCCGGATCCGACCTTCCCTGCAGTGATGAGCATCCCCCCTGCTCCCGCAAAAAACTGCTTCACCTCCTCTTCCATGACTTTTGATAATCCAAGTGACGCGATCGACTGCCACGGATTTTCCTTTGGCAGAATCCTGACCACTGCCCGTTCTCCACGAATCGTTGGCATGGTGGCCATGCGCAAATCGCATTCAGCGCTCCCATACAAAAAATGAAACTGTCCGTCCTGGGGTCTTCGCCTCTCAGCAAGTGATAACTTAGCCAACACCTTCAGCCTTGCCAAGGCACTCTGCTCCGCAAAAAATGGAAATGCAGTCACCTGATCCAAAGGCAACAATCTGCCATGAATTCGCAGTCGTATACCCAGTCCTTCAGCAAATGGGTCCAAATGAAGGTCCGAAGCACCAAGCGTTAATGCTGCCATAATAATTTGATCCACTTGTTCACTGATTTCGCCGTCCAACGTCTCACCCCCAAGCGCTTTTACCGAAACTGTTCAAGCACTAGGGAAAAGAACCTTTTTACCATGGAAAAATGTCAAATGAGATAGGAGAAAACCAAAGAATTTCACAGATTGGTCAATTTCATTGAGAGGGGGTAAAAGAGGTAAGCTTGTTCAACTTTTTGATATAGATAAAATTTAACATCAGGAGTGGCACCCTTAAACGACACAATGCCATGCGCCATCTCATGATACCCGAAAGCTTCCGTGAGATCCTTTGATGAAGGTACCGCAGCACTGGAAGGATGGCTGTGCACGGTGGCCAGAATGTCAAGCCCTGAAGCTTTTGCCTTCAAAACTGCGGCAACCACCCCTCTCGGATCTGCTTCATATTTTTGGGGGTCAGGGATACGGCTTGCCATAGGCTCAAAACCATCTACATTCCACCCAGTCACATAACGCCTGCCAAAAAGCAGCCCTCCACCCTCAAATGGCAGTGCTGCTTCAAGGTGCTGTATTACTTGTTCTAGAATATCCAGGGGAACAATCAGTGATTTTGCTTCGAATTCACAGCCAAAATCGCCTTTTCGCTCCACGCGATCACTTCCTCTGTAACGCCCATCTCCCTCATTTGCGAAATCGAAAACCAGCCGATTCCAAGGGACTCATCATTCTTTTTCAGCGTCGTATCACCAATCGGCCTTGCAAAATAAATCAGGTCAATGTGTTGATGACCTGGTTCAATATCTTCGAGTTGTATTCCCGCCGGCCGTGCGAGCGCGTGGTCAAATCCGGCAGGTTCGTAATCCGCAAAAAGCTCCACCTTGATGCCGGTTTCTTCATAGACTTCACGGACTGCCGCATGATCCGGCAATTCAGGCGCATCAACATGGCCACCTGGAGGTAGCCACCTGCCTAATTTTTTATGTAACAAAAGTAGCACCCGGTCGCCGTCTACCACCACGCCGGTCGCCACAAAGTCCCTGGTCACCCCTTCATTGCCCCTGTACATGTCTTTCCCCTCCATCAGTCCACAAAATCAAATTCGAGATCCCCGATCCGGATGACGTCTCCGTTGCCCGCTCCGCGAACTCGCAGCGCATCGTCCACTCCAGAGCGCTTCAAGATGCGCTGGAACCGTTTCACCGCATCGTACTGGTCGAAATTCGTCATTTGCACTAATTTCTCAAGCTCTTGACTGACTACCACGTATACTTCCTGATCCATTTCAATGAAAAATTGAATCTTTTGACCTTTCGCTGTATACACCACTTCGTCTGCCGATACTTCTTCTGGTTCCGGCTCCTCTGCGGGCAACGTGTCAAGCAAGTACCCGACGCGGGACATGAGTGCATCCACACCGGACCTCGTCGCGGCAGAGATAGGAATCACTTCAAGCTCCGGATAAGTCGCTTGAAATTCACGCAAGTGCTCGTGCGCTTCGGGCACATCCATCTTGTTAGCCGCGACAATTTGCGGACGTTTCACCAAATGGGGATTGTAGGATTCCAGCTCTTTTTGAATCACCTGATAGTCTTGAACCGGATTCCTTCCTTCGGTGGCTGCCATATCGATCACATGAATTAATACCTTGGTGCGCTCAACGTGGCGAAGAAATTCATGTCCAAGTCCCAATCCCTCATGTGCACCTTCAATAAGACCAGGTAAATCGGCAAGCACAAACGACCTTCCCTCGCCAAGCGTCACTACCCCCAAATAGGGCGATAAGGTGGTGAAATGGTAAGCGGCAATCTTCGGCTCTGCCGCACTGACCACCGATAAGAGCGTGGATTTGCCTACACTAGGGAATCCCACAAGTCCCGCATCTGCGAGCAATTTCAATTCCAATAGCACCGTGCGCTCTTCACCAGGTTCGCCTTTTTCCGCCATATCCGGTGCCTTGTTCTTCGCGTTCGCAAAGTGAACGTTTCCGCGTCCACCGCGTCCGCCTTTGACAATTACCGCCCGCTCTCCATCTTTCGTCAAATCTGCGATCAATTCACCAGTGAATGCATCTCGCACCACTGTTCCCGGAGGTACTTTCACAAGCAGGTCTTCGGCATGAGCGCCATATTGATTCTTAGGGCGGCCGTTTTCTCCACTTTTCGCCTTAAAATGGCGTTGATAGCGAAAGTCCATCAGCGTTCGAAGCCCTTCGTCCACCACAAACACGACGTTGCCTCCGCGCCCACCATCTCCGCCAGCCGGTCCGCCCAGAGGCACGTATTTCTCCCTTCGGTAGGCCACCATGCCATTCCCGCCGTCTCCCGCTTTCACCTCAACTTTTGCTGTATCGACAAACATCGGAACACTCCTTTTTTATACAAAAAAAGCAAAACCCAGTCGCGCGCGGCAACTGGGTCAGAATGTCAGTCCAAGTTTACAGTGCAGTCTCTACCGGTTCACTTGCCGCCACTGGATAGACGCTGACGCGCTTGCGATCGTGACCGAAACGTTCAAACTTCACTACGCCATCCACTTTGGCAAACAAGGTGTCGTCGCCGCCACGGCCTACGTTGGTTCCCGGATAGATTCGAGTTCCGCGTTGGCGCACCAGAATGCTGCCGCCAGTCACCAATTGTCCATCACCGCGCTTCACGCCAAGGCGTTTGGCATGGCTGTCACGCCCGTTGCGAGTGGAGGACACACCTTTTTTATGTGCAAATAATTGTAAATTATAACGCAACAATGTAATAACCTCCTGTCACTTTTTCAATAATTGTACTTTGACTCGCAAATACTTGTTGTGTTCTTCGGCTATTCCCATCAAACCGACTCGAAGACTTTGCGCCAACCATTGCGTCTTCTCATCATCGCTGACTTCCACATCCATCAAGCCTTCGCTTGCCTGGTAGTTTAGCGTGGTTCCGCAAAGGGCCTCCACGCTATTGACAAAATTGATGGACAATGCAGAAACTGCCGAACATACAATATCCTTGCCGTATTCACCAGAACCCGCATGACCTTCGATCAAAAAGCGAGTGATCTTTCGCGTCTGGTTCGGCATGACGGTTTCAAATATCTGCGCCCGAATCATGAATTAACCTTGAATGGCAGTCACTTTGACCTTTGTATAAGGTTGACGATGGCCTTGCTTACGGCGATAGTTTTTCTTGGACTTGTATTTGAATACGATGATTTTCTTGCCTTTGCCGTGTTCGACCACTGTTCCCACTACTTTTGCGCCATCAATGACTGGAGAACCCACCTGGACTTTTCCGTCTTTCTCTAAGAGCAACACCTTATCAAACGTGTATTCTGCACCGGCTTCTGCATCCAGTTTCTCAATATAAAGCGTAGAGCCTTCCTCTACCTTATATTGCTTACCGCCTGTTTCAACAATCGCGTACAATACGCGCACCTCCACCTGTTCGGACTCGCTGTCTAGGCACAGACTGATCTGTTTAAGCCTATGGACATGCGGTGACACACTACCGACATACTTTATCACATATGGTGATGTGACTGCAAGAGTCGATGGATTGGTTCCATCCACATCCCTCCGTCAAAAATGGCAGCGAGCACTTCTTTTTCCTCAATCAGCGGCCCAGTGGATATTCCATCATTCGTTAGTTCATGCTTATCTTTTAAATAGATCACGTGATACGCTTCAGGAACGAATTGCGAAGCTACTTTCCCGATTTCTGTATTTTTATCGATGATTAAAGTTCGCAATACCTTGGTATCCGAACTATCCCTGCGTTTATGGTCCAAAAAACGCAGCAAATCATAGCGGTTCTGGCGCCTCAATGAAATTGCCGAGACGAGCAAGAATACGCCCAGAATCAACATGCCAGCCTCTGGATATCCGAGCCAAAGCGCCACCCCGCCAAATACGATTAACAGTGTAGAAAGTGCCAATGACATCCTCGTCAACGCCTCCGTAGCTGCTTCATAACCTCTGGACAACGACAAGCCTGCCCTCGCAATTCGTCCGCCATCAAGTGGCAACGCCGGGAGGAGATTAAAAAAAAGTAACGTAAAGTTCATTTCTATAAATGGCTCGGCCATCTCTCTAGAGAGTTTCCCTAAAATCATCACCAGTATAGTGGATAGCGCCAGCACCAGATTGACAAGCGGTCCGCTTATGGAGATCAGCACCTCATCACGGGGACTCCATCCTACGTGTTTACCGGTAATTCTTGCCACGCCTCCAAACGGGTATAACTCTATCGATTCAATGCGATAACCGAGGCGATACGCTACGACGGCATGTCCCAATTCATGTAGCAGTACCACGGCAAACAACCGCAATACAAGCCATAAAAAGTGGCCAAACAACGCATAAAATAAGAGGAGTAAAAAAAACAAATTAAGGCGAATCGGAAGTCTATGCTTCACTTCATTTCACCGACTGAAAAAGTTGGAGTGGATTGCGATATGCGCCTTTGTATATATAGCCGAATGTCAATTCCGCCTGATGCGGAGGTAACATGCCCACTAGTTGTCCGGATACCACGTATTCTTGCGGTTTCACAAGCACCGAGCCTAGTTGTGAGTAAAAAGTTTCCCCATCACTGCCGTGATCAATGACAATAAAGTGGCCATTAGCCTGACTTTCTCCCACACGGACCACCAGTCCATCCGCCGCTGCCACCACTTGCGAGCCTGGTCTGCCTTTGATCACCACATCAGGGTTCACCAGAGAAAAATCACGCACTACGTTCCCCACGACAGGATGTACGAACGTGATTTTTGGCACCGTGGTGGAGGGTACCGTGATGGCGGAAGAAGGCACGATACCAAAATTTCTTGCCATGGCAGGTGGAAGTACGATCGCCGAGTAGTCTACACGCATGGCGGATTGCACATATCCTTGAACTGTCCTGGCAATTGGCTTGTCGCTGTGAAAAAACATCCACATGGCCGCAAATAACACTACAGCACCTATCGCCTGAATAAAAAAACGCTGTGTCAACGAACTCTCAGGCACCTCATTCGCCGCACTCCTAAACCCGCCGCGATATGGTCGTTTTTTTGATGGGACATTTTTCGGTTTGACGCGATTCCCCGTAGATCCCACTTTAGTCCGAAATCCTGTCCATGAACGGGGAGATCCGTAAAGGTCATCATCAGGCGACAACGAATACTCAGGTCTAATATCCTCATGACGCTCCTTGGACTGATAAGGATTCTCCACACAAAAACCCCCTCCGCGCTGGCCGAGATAATGCCTCGTCCCAAAAAACGTATGCGCGTTAAAGGGGTTCTATGCTTGGTGGCTCATTCATGGCAAAGACTAAAGAAGAAGCTTACCCTAGCCCCATCATTTTTTTCATCCGCTTAAAAAATCCAGACTGTTCTTGCAAATTCATCAGCGGAACAGGGTCGCCAATGATGCGTCTGGCAATGTTGCGATACGCCTGGGAAGCCTTAGAATCTGGTTTCACCACTGTCGGTTCCCCGTGATTCGCATTTTTGATGACTTGCTCATCATCAGGCACAATACCTAATAAATCCAAAGAAAGAACAGAAATTATATCGTCAATATCCAGCATTTCTCCATTTTTAACCATATGAGGACGAATTCGATTAATGATGAGCTTGGCGGGAGGAATTTTCTCCGCCTCCAATAAACCAATCACCCGGTCTGCATCGCGAACGGCCGCCTGTTCCGGTGTGGTGACCACAATCGCCTGATCGGCGCCGGTAATGGCCACACGAAATCCGTGTTCAATTCCCGCCGGGCAATCGATGAGTACATAATCAAAGTCCATTTTGAGTTTATGCACAATCGCCTGCATCGCGCTTGTGCTGAGCGCAAGCTTATCCTTAGTTTGCGCCGCGGCAATCATGTATAACTGATCAAATCGTTTGTCTTTAATCAGCGCCTGCTCAATACGACAATTGCCTGTTGCAATGTCGACAATATCGAAAATAATCCGATTGTCCAGCCCCATGACGACATCTAGATTGCGTAGCCCAATATCCGTGTCGACAAGACATACTTTTTTTCCTAAAAGGGCAAGTGCCGTACCAATATTGGCGGTCGAAGTGGTCTTGCCAACACCGCCTTTTCCGGAAGTCACGACTATCGCTTCGCCCATGACCTTCCCCCCTTAAATCACTGCTTTATCTGTCATTAATAAATTTTGGAAATTTTGTAATAAGGACATTTTTTCTACTGCCATTTGATCGCCTTCAAGATGAGCAAATTCCATTTCTGCAGGATGTGAGTATGCTTCTGGAGACCTGCGAATCACGGTGGCGATTCGTACCTGCATGGGTTCAAAATAGGCAGCGGCGACAATGGCCCTCACATTACCTGATGCGCCTGCATGGACGTAACCTCGCAATCGGCCAAATACATAAATGTCACCAGACGCAACGATGTGCGCTCCCGGATTGACATTGCCAATGATCACCACATCGCCATCATGTTCGATCAATTGACCAGACCTGATGGTGCCTTTATAGACATAAGGTGGTTTTGGCAACAATTTATGCGAGGCTTGGGGTTCCTCTTCCTCAGACTCCTGATAAAGCTTCACCTGAATTTCTCCGACAGCAAGGAATACCTTCTCGACAGCATCCTGAATTTCCGGCGTCAATTCGCGACTGCCATAATCCACATATACGGTCACTTTGGCACCACTCGAAAAAGGGGACGATCCGTTACCCAACTTGGCAGTCAGCGCACCCAGCACTGCGTCAAATTGCACATCGTCAGCCAGTTTGAAAACAAGCCCGTTTTTTATACCCTTGATAGTGACATACTCCTGGCCGGCAGGTTCAAATGCCGTGTTGGTTAACATTTACATGCCCGTCCTCCCGTCGAAAACTCTCAACATTTTGTATTCAACGCGAGAATTGTGATTTCCTGCTGAATGATCAAAGAAACGGTCAAACATCGCCCTCGCAATCGGTCCTGTCGAATCGGCACCATGCCCACCGCCAGGGACAGCCACCGCAATGGCAATCTGCGGATGAGAATAAGGGGCAAATCCAATAAAAACGGCGTTGTCAAAACCGTCAATTCCCGTTTCCGCGGTACCCGTTTTGCCTGCAGGTTCATAGGTCACGCGACGTCCCGAATGAAACGTATAGTAGGAAGTGCCGTTTTTGTCATTACATGTTAGATAAAGCCCAGACATCACTGCATCCCAGTCTGCCTTTGGCAAATGCGTCGATTCACTCGTATAGCGCCTGATCGCAACCTGTTGATTGCCCAACCATTTTACCACATGCGGAACAATTCTCACGCCACGATTGGCAAGTGTAGCTGCATAATTGGCCAGTTCCATGGTCGTGAACACTTCGTTTTGACCGATAGCGGTGTATGGCAAATCCGTCACTTGTCCAGAATGCATGTTCACATATCCGCTCTCCGTATCGGGCAGATCTGAAACAGCACTGACTCCTAGACCAAATTGCTGTTGAAATTTCCTTAAATCATTCAGTGTTTGGAATCTGTCTACCAAAAGCCATCGGGGAATCTGCTTTACCGAAACTGGAGGCCAATTGCCGTAACGCATACTCAATTTATAGAAAAACACGTCGCAAGACTCAGCCAGCGCCATAGGAAGTGTCAAAAAACCATGGTGACTCCAACAGTGAATGGCGGTGCCATCCGTCTTCGGTAGTGAATAACTGCCATCACAATACTCCTCGTGTTCATTGGTAAGCACTCCTTTTTGAAAGGCAAAAAGAGCAGTGAGCGGCTTCATCACAGAACCTGGAGCAATGGGCATTTGGGTGGCCCAGTTTTGTTCCGCAGGCAAAAACCTCGTGTGATACTCCCAATCTGACATTCCTCGAGCCATCCAGGCAGGATCGTAACCGGGAAAACTAGCCAGTGCAAGTATTTCACCACTTTGAGGATTGATGGCGACTGCCATCGCATGATTGACTTTTTGATGACCAAAACGCTTGAGGTGCGCCACTTGGTTTGCAAGAATGGTTTCTACATCGCGCTGATAATGGCTGTCAATCGTGAGAATGAGCGGCTTGCCTTTTTGGGAAGACCTGCTTTCTGCCAGACGCCGAATGGGAATGCCTTTGCTGTCAATCTCCACCGCAATTTTACCGGGGGTTCCCCTTAACGAATCGTCAAACGACTTTTCTACGCCGCTCCATCCGACCATCGCATTTTCCGGAAACCCAGCCAGCGTGTATTGATGAAAGGACGACTGCGGAATGGCGTGGATATAGCCAAGGACGTGACAAGCCACCTCTTTTTGCGGATACCTTCTTACTGAATCCGGTATAATCTGAATTCCGGGAAGTTGCCTCTGATGTTCAGCCACAAACGCAAGCGCCTGTGATGAGATCCGATTGGCAAGAAAAACCTGAAGTCTCGAATCATTCATTCCCTGCATGGTTCGCTTTAATGACTCCTGCGAAAAGCCAAGCTGATGGGCAAGTTCTTTTAATAACTGAGGATGAATGCTTGACACACCGCGGGTATACACCAGGCTGTATATTGGTTCATCATAAGCGAGCAAGCGGTGATTGCGATCGTAGATTTCTCCACGCGGAGCAGGCGTTGGCAACAAATTGACATGATTGCGGTGCGATAATTTTTCGAAATTATCATATTCAGTCCCCTGAATCACACCGAGTCGCATTTCCATAATAAGCGCCATAAGTGCCAGTATTGGAAAGAAAAACCGCAATCTGCGAACGCGCTGCGGTTCAGACTTACGCTTCTTCTTTTTTGCCCTTACGTTCATCGCTCACTGATCCCTATCGCTGCATTCCCGAGATGCCTCTCCAAGTGTTAGCCTGCGCAATCACGCCTCATTTGTTTCATCCGAATAGGATTTTTTGACTTTCGGGACAAGCAAGAAACGATAAAAGAAATACAACAATAGCGAACACACAAAGGTGGAAATGGTCATCGATGTGGAAGTGGATACGACCACGTTGATGCTGGTACCCAGTTGTCCGAACAGGCGTATGATCCCGTAGGATAACCACACATAGAACTCCGTGCTGATCACAATGAGAAGTAAAGTTAAAAACAGGCTGACTCGCATAAACAAGCTGCGAACATAGCCGCTGATGTAGCCAATCAGAGCGTAGGCAAACGCGCTTTCCCCAAGAAAAGAGCCGAAGCTTGCATCCTGAATAAGTCCTATAACGATGCCAAAAATCAGGCCTTCTCTCGATCCTCGAAACACGCTGACCATCACCAGTGCAATGACGACCAGACTCGGTTCAACGGCATGCAAATAAGGCACTTGAAAAACGGTAGTTTGCAAGATCAAACTGAGGAACAGCGCAATAAAGTACCAAGCCAGCCTCATGGTTGCACCTGTCCCGGCTTTGGCGCCAGAACGAACACGTAATTCAATTGATTCATGTTGGCGAGCGGCTTGACAAGCGCTGAGCGCGTGATACTGGTACCATCAGAAATAAAGGAAACCACCCGGCCAATGGGAATCCCTTTTGGATAAATGTTGCTTAAGCCAGACGTTACCACTACGTCTCCCGGATGGATGTTGGTAGCAAGTTGCGAAATGAACTGCATCAGATAATATCCCTGCTTGGTAGGGGACCCAGATATCACTCCATATACAGGCGCGCCTCCGGATACAATGGAGGCCGATACACCGTCTGCTGTTTCTGATGAAGTCAATAGTTCCGCCGCAGAACTGTATGCTGCAACAGATTGCACCCTACCGATCAGATCGCCATTTTGATCGAGCACGGGCATAGTCACGCCAACGCCCGCTTTCTGCCCGACAGAAAGGACGATCTCAGAGTTCCAGGAAAGCGGGCTTCGGCCCGTAACTTCGCCTGCAATCAAGTGAAATTGCGGCGACTTCCCCTGATAATGAAGCATAGATTTGAGTTGTTGATTTTCCTTTTGCGCTTGATTCAATTGGATTTGAAGCAGCAAATTTTCGCTCGCCGTTTTTTTCAACGCTGCATTTTCAGCATATAAGTTTTCCAAATCTTTTAATCGCGAAAAAAACGTCTCTACTTGAAACACCGGTCCGTAGAAAGCCCTGCCCACGACTGATGTGATATCGATCGCAAATTTTTCCGGCCATGACACTTGCGTTAGACGCGAACGCAAGGAGACTCCCGCCAATACCACCAATAAAATGACTGCAGCCAAAAAAGCGAATAACCGGCCACCTGAAAAAAACCTGTTCACGAATGCGCCTCTCCCTTATCCCACCGCTGGTGACTAACGGCGGGAGCGCCTTTGCGATTGTACTTTTCGATCTCTCAAAATTTCAATGTTATCGAGCGCTTTACCAGTTCCAAGTGCTACGCAGTCCAGCGGATTATCGGCGACGATCACCGGCATCCCCGTTTCTTTAGACAAAAAACGGTCCAGTTGATGAAGCAGCGCTCCTCCGCCAGTCAGCACGATGCCGCGGTCCATGATATCGGCTGCGAGCTCTGGTGGGGATTTTTCCAACGTCACTTTCACTGCATCGAGAATGCTTGCCACAGTATCAGAAAGTGCATTCGCCACTTCTCTGCCTGTAATATTAATCGTTTTTGGCAATCCGGACACGAGATCACGGCCTCTTATTTCCAGTTGACCACCAGCTTCTTCCTGCAGGGCGGAACCGATGCTCATCTTCAATTCTTCTGCGGTCCGTTCGCCGATCAAGAGGTTGTAATTGCGCTTGATGTGGTTCATGATCGCTTCGTCCATCTCATCACCCGCCACCCGGATGGAGCGACTGGTAACGATGCCACCAAGAGAAATAATCGCCACTTCCGTCGTTCCGCCACCAATGTCTACCACCATGCTGCCTGTCGGATCACCCACCGGTAAACCGGCACCAATCGCAGCGGCCATCGGTTCCTCTATCGTTGCCGCTTCTCTGGCACCCGCTTGCAATGTGGCATCGATCACAGCGCGATTCTCCACTGCAGTCACGCCTGACGGCACACAAACGATGACTCTTGGCTTTCCTGCCAACAGGGATTTTTTGGTGAGCGCCTGACGAATAAAATACTTCAGCATAGTCGTTGTCGTTTCATAATCTGCAATCACGCCGTCTTTCATCGGACGAACCGCCACGATATTGCCAGGCGTCCGACCGATCATTCGCTTGGCCTCTTCCCCCACGGAACGAATCACGCCGGTATCAGTTCTCATCGCGACCACAGAAGGTTCCCTGACGACAATGCCTCTCCCTTTCATATAAACCAGCGTATTCGCTGTCCCTAAATCAATTCCCAAATCGCGCAAATTACCAAACATACAAGTACTACTCCCCTCAATCTTTCCACGCGACATTAACCGCGAATAATTCCTTCTTCACGTAAACTGACGTAGTTATTATCTCCAATAATCAGATGGTCGAGCAGTTCTATCCCCAAAAGTTGTCCTGCTGAAACCAGCCGCTTGGTCACTTCAAGATCCTCATTGCTTGGCGAAGGATCTCCACTCGGATGATTGTGAGCACAAATAATGGCCGCTGCGCTTCGTTTCAAAGCGGTCTTGAAAATCTCTCGAGGATGGACGATAGAAGAATTCAGCGATCCTATCGATACAATTTCTTCACCAAGCACCTGATGTTTAGTATCTAAATGTAGGGTCATCAAGTGCTCTTTCCGCAAAAAACGCAACTTGTCCATAAAATAGTTTGCCGCATCTCTTGGAGAGGTGATTTTATGTAGATCCGTTCGGCTGTCCTGCAATCTTCTGCCCAATTCCAATGCCGCGAGAATGGTCACCGCTTTGGCCATTCCCACTCCCGGCACCTGCCGTAATTCCTCTACCTCCACATCAACAAATTCCCTTATTTCCCCGATTTGTCCCAAAAGACGACCAGCCACTTCAAGCGCAGATTCACCGCGTCTTCCTGTCCCTAGCAGCACTGCGAGCAGTTCTGTAGTGGAAAGGGAGCGCGCTCCTCGCGCCAACAGCCGTTCTCTTGGACGTTCCTCTATTGGCAGTTCAGCAATCAGTGTACCACGATTCCCCACGCTTCGCCCACCCCAAATTCAAGGAATTATAGAAAGAATAATGGGGAGTCAACACCAAATTGTGACAACAACTCCACCGTCAACACCAGCGGCAACCCCATCACCGCGTAAAAATCTCCGTGAATTTCTTTGATCATCATGGCACCGATGCCCTGAATACTGTACGCTCCTGCCTTATCCATCGGTTCACCAGTGGCAATATACGCACGCAACCACTCTTCTTTACAAGGCATCATCACCACATCAACTTTGCGAAATCCTGCCTTAATCTCACGGGTCTTTGCATCCACGACAGCAACGCCAGAATACACCTGATGAACAGTCCCTTGCATGCGAGTGAGCATGGCCAGCGCATGAGATTCATTCTCAGGTTTCCCAAAAATTTGGCCGCCAGAAACCACTACGGTATCTGCCCCGACGACAAGCCCGTCCCCTGCCCGATGAGCCACGTCCAACGCCTTGTCTACGGCAAGACTCACTACAAGATCCTCGGGCGATTCCGCCAATTTAACGCGTTCGTTCACCTCTGGAATCCATATCTCATGTTCAATTCCCAATTGATTGAGAAGCATTGTTCTTCTAGGTGAGCTGGAAGCTAATAAGATTTTTTTCATGATCATACTCCATTTGTTGTTAGTTTTAAGGTTTATATTGGCAGTATACCACGAACTGCATTTTCCCCCACTTCTATAGGATGGTTTTTACGCGCTTTGGTTTAAAAGCCCTGGTATGCGACGATTGCTTTTGCAAGCGCGGAGCCGAGTTTCGTGGAATCGCCTTTCGCCAACGACTCTGCCTGTTGCACCGATTCCGATAATTGATTTAATCGCTGCATCATCCCACTAGTTTGCGCACTTTGAGCATTCCCCGCCAATTTTACTTTTTGGATCTGGATAGTCACTGAAGGGTAGTTTTGAATCAGCGCCATGATTTGCGTGTAATCCTGAAACAAAGCTTGTTCAACAGTTTTCACTTGCGCATGTGACAAATAGGGAACTGCCTTTACTGATTGGTTTATGTTCATATTGGCAAGGTAAAAAGGCACTTCTGCTCGCGTCCACTTCACTTCTTCCATTTTCACTTGCGCAGGCGTCAATAGCGCAGCCAAGAGCACTTGATAGGGTGGCCTGGCGGTAACAAACGATGACACTCCGTTTGCCAAATTGGCCTTTACCTCCATCATGGCGCTACCTTTATTAGAATAAACCCCCTCAGATGCCACCCACACATGGATGGGTGGGAGAATGAGCAAGTGGTGGGTAGCCGAGAGCTGACTGATCGCCCCAAGCTCTGGTTGCATAAGTATTGTCGCAGGCACCACGCTCGCTTTTGAAGCTGTGAATGGTCGCCCTTGAATGGCAGCAGCTAGCGCCACTACGAACACCACGAAAAAGATAGCGACAATCCATTCAAATTTACCAATGCGAACCTTCCTCCTGAGAATTCTGGAAGGTCGTTTCACCGCCATTGGCATAGGAGTGATCAGCGATTGGTCCTCAGTAACTACCATCAAATCTTTTTCCTCGACCCGGTGCTCATCAAAACGAAAGGTCATGCGATACGCCATCTCTCTCACCTTTTTTTCGTCATTATTTACTAGAAACTATGAAGCACCAGGCGAATCTATGAAATGGCTGAACAAAAAAAGCATGAGACACTCCGATCGTTCATACCATGTGGACAAGGAGGGCGATGATGGCTGATTCCGCATGGTTATTGAGCGCCATTTTCAGTCTTGCATTTGTCGTACCGATGCTTGCATCTGGCATCTCCAAGTTAAGGATTCCCACTGCCGTTCTAGAAATTCTTGCCGGCATTGCACTAGGACGCTCGGGGATTAATCTATTGCACGTTCCGGATTGGTTGCATTCGGTGACTGATTGGGGACTTTTGAATCTACTTTTTTTATCTGGAATGGAATTGCGGTTTTCTAAAAGAACACATACCGAAACGCAAGATCCCTCTTCGCTCTCCCCGATAATAGGCGCCATTTTGTATACCTCAGCCACCTTCGCAGTGGCACTGATGATGAGCCGCTTCTTCGCATCGCTTCACATCACGAAAAATCCGAACCTCACGGCGCTGATGTTCGCCACTACCTCGCTTGGCATTGTCATGCCCACCTTAAATGATGCGGACTTACTTGAAAAACCATTTGGTCAGATGCTTCTCTTATCTGCATTTATGGCAGATTTTTTGACGGTATTTAGCAGCGGACTGATTCTTGGAAACCTCACGTGGAGAACAGGCGGACTGGCCATTTCGGTAATATTGGGAGTAGCGGCGCTGTTTTTTGGGTTAGGGAAATGGCTGTTGCGTCGCCTTCGTTTGACACGCCCGATCATCAAGCGCTCAGAGCTCGGTGTGCGAGGGGCCTTTGCGGTCATGGCGGTATTTGGATTTTTAGCTACATGGCTTGGTGCGGAAGTCATGTTGGGGGGATTTGTAGGTGGAGTCACCTGTTCGCTCCTTGCAGGAAATGAGCACGATGCACTGAGAAAAAAAATAGAAACGATCAGCTACGCTTTGTTTCTCCCTGTTTTTTTTATTTCTGTGGGACTGGAATTAGACTTACATTCACTGCACGAAAGGACTTTTCTCCTTCGCATTCCCTTTTACCTCATTGCTGCACTACTGGTAAAACTGATCGCCGCATTCGTCTGGAAGCCTTTTTTTCCTACATCTCGCATTGTTGCGGCCGGCTGGTTGATGTCTACTCGCTTCACGCTCGTCATTGCACTCGCACTGGTCGCTGGAGAATCCCATCTGATGAGCGGCACAGAGATCAGCACCTGGACGGTCACAGCACTGCTTACGGTATTTCTTTCCCCGTGGCTGTTTAACCTGACGCTGAATGAAGGTACAAAAAAAGGCGGGACGTAACCCGCCGCAATGCTTACTAAAGCAACGCTTACTAAAAGATCGCATTTACGCCAGTTCACTTACATCAAGCGTTTGATGGCATCTTCAAGATTCGCTTTGGTGATGTCGTAATGGGACGTGTTCCACACAGGATGATTTTCTTTCATCATGATCACCTGTGGGGACGCGTGAGTAATGGACAAATCCCCTGCCATTTGCAACGATAAAGGCCGCGATTCAATCACCTTGACAAGCACAATCGGCAATTTGTCCTCTTTTGCAAATTCGCTTACTTCTTGAAACGCTTTGGCGCTGATGGGGCACGTGGTGCTGTGTTTAAAAATGATGTAATTTCCATGCGTTGATGCGGCTTGTTCTTCCCATTCTGCAAGCGTGGTCACTTCGATCACGATGATTCTCTCCTCTTCTTTTCAGATAAAAAAGGGGAGCACATGGCTCCCACCGTCTATTGGCGCTGTCGATTCTTGTGTTTGCTCACTTATGGCAACGTTTTGGCCAAACTAATTTTTAAGTATGTACACTTTGACAAGTTGTCGGCCAAAATCTATCGCTTGTTGGTAGGAGTTAAAACACAAATCGATGCGATACCCCTGAATTGCTCCCCCCGTGTCATTGGCAATGGCAAATCCATAACCGGGTATATACAGCTTGGTACCAAGTGGTATAACACTTGGATCGACGGCGACATCGCCGTATTCGGCCGGTGCGCCAGTCGCGGTGTGACCCCCTGGATTCGCGTAAGCAGTGGCAACTACGGTGAGCACTTCATTCGCGACGATTGACGAATTACTACGCGACGCGGTGACGGGGGCTGGTTGTGCCGTTCCCACATCCACTATTTGACTGACCGGTTGTTTGATGATATGACGTGTTCGGGCTTTTTTTACCAATCTACCGTTAACATATTCTTCTTTCGTGATGATCTTTGCCACTCCGTTCTGACCGTAACGCGCTACCACACTGACTCCGGATAGATAGGAACTCGTTGAATTTTGAATGGTAGTGTAAGGTATATTTTGCGTTTGCGTTACAGTTCGAGATTGGATATGGCGAATGACAATAGACATGCCATTCTTAATAAATTCCGTGAGCGGATGATTCAAGGAATCATTAGCCTTCACACGGATGCCAAGGGCGCTAAGTAACCCTCCTACGGTAGGTTTTAACGAATGAACCACCCGAGGAGCTTTGGCACCATTGACGACCAAGACTGTTTTTGCTTTCTGAACAAAAATATGCATATTGCTTTCTAGTTGCGTGCCTCGGTCTGGTTCAACCAAATCATAGCCCGTTGTACGGATGCCAATTTGACCCAAAAATGCACCTACCGTCTCACCGGCAAATGTGCCTTTGTGAAAGGTATGGCCGTCAACCGACACCTCAACGGACTTGTATGAGCTCATCCCTGTCGCAAGCACCAGTGATACCACTGCCGCTCCAATCAGGGGCAACCCATACCTTATTCGGCGGAACTTCCGCACTCAACCACCTCTTTTCACGTATTTGAGCAATACGGAAAAGGGGCAAAGCATCAGACAGCGCCTACTGTCTTAAAACTAAATCGTAGTATAGCCTTTGAGATGGCGAAAAACAATGGGCAAAAATGGAAGGGCAACACTAATGCTGAGCAAACCAAGCGACGATATCCTGTAATACCTCATCCCGAATCGCTTCATTGAGGATCTCGTGCCTGGAATTCGGATATAATTTGTATTCGACATTAGCGATGGAATAATTTTTATATAAATTGACGAGTGCTATTACCCCTTTGCCAAACTCCCCCACCGGGTCTTTGTCTCCGGAAAGGATGTAGATCGGCAGTTGTTTAGGAATGTTGCGGAGCGCTTGCGGTTTATGGATAGCTTTTAATCCTTTTAAAAAATCGCGAAACGATCCTGCGGAAAGTATTGCTCCGCATAGCGGATCCTGTATGTATTTGTCGACCTCAGCTACATCTTTACTGAGCCAGTCAAAATCTGTCCGATTTGGTTGGAAACGCTTATTGTAACTGCCAAAACTCAGTTGATTCAGCATATTACTCTGAAACTGCTCTCCTCGCCTTTTTGCGATGCGACTCGACAAAAATATACCAAAGTTGACCATCGAATTGACTCTGCCATTTGACCCGCTGAGAATGACGCCACTTAACCGTTCCCCGTGCAGTTCAATGTAACGCTGTGCCACAAACGAACCCATGCTGTGTCCAAACAAATACATGGGTAATTGAGGGAATTCTTCGTTCATTTCGGTGAAAAGCTGATCCACATTAGCCACTAAGCTTTCAAAACCGTCATTGCCAAGATAGCCAAGTGTATTGGTGGACTTCCCTGTGATTCCATGTCCCCGGTGATCGATCGAATAAGTAGCGTAACCGTTATCGGTCAATACTTTTGCAAAATGCTCATAGCGAAGCGAATGTTCGCCCATCCCATGAACAATTTGCACCAGACCTTTCACCGACTCCCTAAGATCGGGCATCCATTTGTGCACATAATTTTTGATGTTATCTTTATCATCAAAATAAGATTGGTCGTAACGCATCGAATCCCCTCCAAAATGCATTTTTCTCAAGGTTTGGCATTCGGTGGATATACACTAGAATACTATATAGACTTTTCAAAATATTGTAATGCGGATTCCTCTAAAATCCCATCGGCAATCATTTCCTTAACATGCATTTCCATGGTATGCATTCCCATCGTGCGATTGGTTTGCAAAATAGAGCGAATTTGATGAGTTTTTTCCGTTCGAATCAAATTGCTAACCGCCGTGTTATTAATCAGGATCTCCAGCGCCGCGATACGCCCCACTCCAGATTTTTTGCGAAATAAGCGTTGAGAAATAACGCCTAGTAACAGTGAAGCAAGTTGCAAACGGACTTGTCCCTGTTGAGAAGAGGGAAATACATCGACTATTCGGTCAATTGTTTGCACTGTATCGCGAGTATGTAACGACGCGAGCACCAGATGGCCTGTCTCTGCTGCAGTAATGGCCGTGCTGATCGTCTCGAGATCACGCATTTCACCAACAAGAATTATATCGGGATCCTGGCGCAACGCAGCACGCAGTGCCATCGCAAAGCTTTGAGAATCAAGACCGATTTCGCGCTGGTTGACAATCGACTTCTGATTTCGATGCGTATATTCGATAGGATCTTCTAGAGTGATAATATGACGATGTCGAGTAGCATTAATGTGTTGAATCATAGCGGCTAAAGTAGTGGACTTCCCGCTTCCAGTCGGGCCAGTTACCAGCACCAGACCATATTCTTTCTCTGCGATATTACACAAGACCTTAGGTAAATTCAATTCGTCCCATGTTGGCACGACGCTGCTGAGGAGCCGTGCTGCGATGGCGCAAGCTCCCTGTTGATGGTAAACATTAATGCGTAGCCTGGACATATCTGGTACGCTAAAAGACAAATCAATTTCACCAGCACGCATGAACCTGTGCCACTGATTTTCTGTCATCAAAGATTTGGCCATTGCCTCTGTTTCAACCGATGTCAATATATCGCCTTCGGGAAATAGATCGCCGTCAATTCGATATACAGGAGGTGAATTAACTGTAATATGAACATCAGAAGCGTTTTTAGCTTTAGCAATAGCGAATAGATCATAAATATCCACTAAAAAGCTCCTTTTATTTATAAATGAAAAATTTATCAATTTTATCATACCATGAAAAGCTAAATTTTCACAATTATCTCTAGTCAACGTGCTAAATAGATTGTTGAGATGAATGGCACACTAATTCGTTCACCTATTAGATCACATGGAGAATTAATAATTGATATGATTGCCATAATTGAGAACCATATAAAACAGTAATCACCACGCCGCCAGCAATAAAGGGGACAAAAGGAATGTGCTGACGTGGCTTTAATACCTTCATGAAACGCAAGACGATTCCGATCAACGCTGCTATAAATGAAGCAAAAATCAGCGATTCTATCCCTTGCCCAGGTCCTAGGATAGCCCCGATAGAAACATACAATTTAGCATCACCAAGTCCCATGTTGCCTCGAGACAGAAGAAAGATCAAGAATAACACCGCAAAACAAGTAAGTGCACCGGTTACAGCCAGTTTCCAAGTCTGAATTCCCGACAAACCACTCAATAAAAAAACAATGATCGCTCCAGAATAACTTAAGACATTAGGTACTTTCATTGACGTGAGGTCCGTTCCCACTACCGCCATCAATAACATCCAGAAAACCCACCAGGTTATCCGCTGCAAAGGAAGAATTGTATGTAACCCTGACCACAAAAAAAGTAGGGAGGTCGCAATTTCAAGCATAGGATAGCGAATAGAAATCGGAGCACGGCAATATCGACATCGCCCTCGAAGTATAATCCAGGACAATACCGGTATAAGATCCCAGGGCCGTAGTTCATGATGACAAGAGGTACAATATGAACCTGGATGCACAATCGATTCATGGCGTGGCACCCTGTAGGCAACGACATTTAGAAAAGATCCAAACAATAAACCAAGGAGAGTAATGACAGCTAGTTCGAACCCATTAATCATTTAGCCCAACCTCGTCGACTCCGTCTCCAGTTGTTCTGCAAGCATTTTCCCCGCTTTCCAGATGTCGCCGGCCCCCATGAAAAGCACAAGGTCTCCCGGTTTGATGCGCCCCCTCAAATACTCTACCACTTCTCCCTTGGTGGCACAAAATCTAGCTTCAGCGTTACTCTTTTGTTTCACTGCCTCCACTAGTCGCTTCGCGCTGACCCCCTCAATCGGACGCTCGCCAGCCGGTGAATAAATATCGACGATAATCACATCGTCTGCTCCGGAAAAAGCCTGTGCAAACGCTTCAAAAAGATGATAGGTACGCGTATAGCGCTGGGGTTGAAACACTGCCACTACGCGCTTTTTAGTCTCTTTAGCCGCGCGGATCATCGCCTTGATCTCTGTGGGGTGATGGGCGTAATCGTCGACGAGGAGGATATCATCGCGATCATAGAGCACTTGAAAGCGCCGCAAGGCCCCGCGAAACTCTTTTAAAGCCTTCGCCGCCACCAAAAAATCAATGCCCACTTCGCTTGCCACCGCAATTGCCGCCATCGCATTGCCCACATTGTGCACACCGGGAATCATCAGTTCCAGTTCCCCAAGGTACTGATAGTGGTGATAGATAGAGGACACGGTTCCATGTCCCACGAAGCGCACATTTTCAGCGCGGTAATCTGCCTCTTTTTGATGCAGGGAATACGTTTTGACTCGGGAATTCAAATCTGGAATAAGCCCCTCCACAATTTCGTCATCCATCGATGCGACGAGCAGACCGTCTTCCGGAAGCAAGGACACAAATTTCCGATAGGCCGCCACCAGATTGGCAAAGCTTCCTTGATAATGCTCGAGGTGGTCAGCTTCAATATTCGTCACCACTTCAATCATGGGGTTGTAATTTAAAAACGACCCATCGCTCTCATCCGCTTCAGCCACAATGTAATTGCCTTTGCCCGCTTTGGCGCTCAAGTTAAAATTCGCAGAAATGCCGCCGACAAGGAACGTAGGATCTAACCCCGCCTGCTCAAGTACCCAGGCGACCATGGACGTGGTGGTGGTTTTCCCATGTGCGCCAGCTATCGCGATGCCATAGCCTTCTTTCATGAGCTCTGCCAGCATCTGTGAACGGTGAAGAACAGGTAACTCACGATCCCTTGCCGCCTGCAATTCTTCATTGTCACTTGTAATAGCCGTCGAATACACCACCACATCGACCTCTTCAACATGACTTTTGTCATGGCCGAGGTACACACGGGCACCGCGCTCCTGGAGTTTTTTGGTATGATCATGCTCTGCCACGTCAGACCCGCTGACAGGGAACCCTCGATCCAGCAAAATACTGGCGATCGCCCCCATGCCCGCACCACCGATTCCTATAAAATGGATGCGCAGCTTATTGTCCTTCATTTCCATGTTCGCCACGTTCCCTTTCCTGATTGTTCTTAGTAACCAAATACTTTCGAGCCTGCGCCACCGTGTAAAGAGAGCCTGTCACGAGGACGGAGCCAAAAATTCTTTCTCCCGACATCAAATCGGTTGAATCAACAGACGGCAACTTAATCCTTGATGCCGCATGTACTGCGGATTTTACCGCTTCTTCGACGCTTGCTACCCATTGCACCTCGACCGCCTGCCAAATAAAAGGACCGAGTCTTCTCTTTAGTTCTTCACTGCTTGCCGCCCGA
>JAJYOE010000032.1 GCA_021785975.1 Bacillota bacterium
TTTCGGGCTCCACTCCGCCGGCACCGCCAGGACCAGGCAATGGAAAAGGGAAAGGCAAGCACTAAATCTTTGATCAGGGAGTTGGCAATGTGCGGCGGGGTCGAATCGTAAAAGCCGTCTCCGGATTCTACTATGTTTATGCCAAAGGAGAATCCGTCAAGCAATGTCGCGCAAGAGGTGTGTTCAAATTAAAAGGACTCACTCCGCTGGTAGGCGATTATGTGGCTTACAGTGAAGTGGGCGAGCGCGAAGGCGTCATCGAAGAGTTGGAAGAACGCAAGAGCGAATTGATACGACCCCCTGTTGCCAACATCGATCAGGTGATCCTTGTATTTTCCTTACTGGAGCCACCTGTTACATTTTTTCAATTGGATAAAATGATTGCCATGATCGAGCGACAGCGACTTCCACTGATCATGGTCCTGACAAAAAGCGATTTGTTCGGCGCAAATGAAGTATTTGCTACTTTGTTGCCTATCTACTCGCCGATGTACCCGGTGTTGCAAACCAGTGTCACCACCGACTCTGGAATGGACAAGTTGCGCGAAAAGTTATCCGGAAAGACTTCTGCATTTGCCGGAATGTCAGGCGTGGGGAAGTCCAGTTTATTGCAGCGGCTGGTTCCTGATGCGCAAGTCGAAACCGGGGAGATCAGCAAACGAAGTTCCCGTGGGCGTCATACCACAAGACACGCGGAACTCTTTTTTTTGGAGGATGGATTTATCGTCGATACGCCGGGGTTTTCCCAATTTTCGTTTGCCGATGTGGAGCCAATTGAAGTGCAAAAACTGTTTCGCGATGTTATGGTATTCGCGCAAGAATGCGAATTTCGGGGATGCATGCACGAAACTGAGCAAGGATGCAAAGTGCGAAAAGCCTATGAAACAAGTGAATTGTCGGCAAGTCGCTATCAGAGCTACTTGCAACTTCTGGAAGAAGTAAAGCAATGGAAAGCGAGGCGTTATACATGAATACGATGATTGCACCGTCCATTTTGTCTGGTGACTTTTCTAAGCTTGGAAAAACCGTAGAGGATTTGACACGCGCCGGTGCGGATATGATCCACATCGACGTGATGGATGGCCATTTTGTCCCTAATTTGACGATAGGGCCAGCGGTGATTGCCGCGCTTCGCCCCTACACTACACTTCCTTTTGATGTGCACCTGATGATTGAGCAACCGGAATTATCCATTGCTGACTATCACAAAGCGGGAGCGGACATTCTTACCGTCCATGCGGAGACTACCCATCATTTGCAGCGAATGCTCAAACAAATCAAAGACCTCGGCGCAAAGGCTGGTCTAGCCTTGAATCCAGCGACGCCGCCAGACATGATGGATTACGTGCACGATTTGCTCGATCTCGTCCTTGTCATGACGGTAAATCCGGGATTTGGCGGACAAGCATTTATTCCGTCAACACTCCATAAGATACATACTATCAGGGAGAAAATGAATAGCTTTGGGGACCATCATGTACTGCTTGAGGTGGATGGAGGGATCGTTCCGGAGACTGCAGCCCTCTGTGTACAAGCAGGAGCCAACGTGCTGGTGGCAGGTTCTTACGTATTTCGCGCCAGCTCGCTGGAAGAAGGGATACAGGCCCTTCAAGGCGTGCAGGCACATTAAGGCATACCGACTCATATAGTGAAGAAGTGTTTGGGCGGATTCAGGATCCAAGCTGGCGGGGGGGAGAATCGTGCGCTTTTATACTATCAAATTACCGCGATTTCTCGGGGGAATTATCAAGGCGCTGCTTGGCGCCCGTGGCCGAGGTTGAAAGGTAAAAATAGAAAAAGCACCCGATGCGGTGCTTTTTTTGTAACAATGGGTTAGATGGCCCTTACCACTTTACCGCTCTTTAAGCAACGGCTACATACGCGCATGCGTTTGACAGAACCGTTCACATTAACGCGAACTTCATGGAGATTTGGTAACCATCTGCGCTTTGTCAGGATGTGCGAGTGGCTGACCGCATTTCCGACGCTGGGGCCTTTTCCGCATACTTCACAACGTCTTGCCATGTCACAACCCCCTTTTTCGTCCAATTAACCCGTATATCATAGCACAATCATTTTTGATTCGCAATTTTTTTGATGATTTCGTTGTTTGCTTTTTTCCTTGCGCCGTCTGTAGTACACTAAAATAAACTGAATGATCGCTAAGGAGTGAGGAATATGCCGACTGTTATCCATACCGAGTACGGGAATATCACCATCACTGAGGAAGTGATCGCTTCTGCTGTGGGGATTGCAGCGCTACATACATATGGGCTTGCCGATATGGCACCACGTCGGAATGTCAGGGACAGTTTGACCGGATTACTTGGCAGAGGAGACCCTTCCCGCGGTGTGGAAATCCGTTCGGTAGGCGAGCGTTTGGAGATTACTCTTTATGTGATTGTCAATTTTGGTGCACGCATTCCTGAAGTGGCGGAAAATCTGAGGGAAAACGTGAACAATGCATTACAAGAATCGCTTGGTCTGGTGGCTGATCAGGTCAACATCAATGTTCAAGGGATAAAAGTGGCCGAAACACCAACAGCGTTGATGGAGTAATTTCTGATAGCGAGGGTGCGGGGATCGCGGTGACTGATTGGCGAAGTGAACTGCAAGCCAAAAGCGTTCACCTAATTCCCGGCGTTGGTCCAGAACGTGCGGCGCGACTAGCCGAACTGGGAATTCACAATGTTTTTGACTTGCTCTTTTACTTTCCGTTTCGTTATGAAACAACAGTAGAGAAGTGGAACAATGACGGCACGCCGGAGGTGGATGCCGTTTTTGTGGTGGATGGCGAAGTGACTGTGCGGATGCGCGGGCGCAAGAGTACTGTCAGCACCTGGGTGAGGAGTGGAGAAGAGCGAGCAAAAGCGCTGTTTTTTAACCAGCCTTATTTGCGCCATCAACTCCAGACAGGTGTTCAGGTTCGGTTAAAAGGCAAATACGATGAGAAGAGCCACACCATTCTGGTGTCGCGCTATGAAGTGATTAAAAAAGATGGAACGGTGCCTGCCATCATCCCAGTCTATCGCGCCAACGCCTATTTTGGACAGCTGACGCTACGGAAAATCATTCAAGAGGGCATCACCCTTTTTGCCCATGAATTAGGGGAAGACATTCCGAGTACGCTACGCGACAGATTCCGCCTGGTTGGCCTGAAAACTGCTGTGAACGACATGCATTTTCCAAGGGACCGTGAAGCGTTAAGGCAGGCCAGGCGAAGACTCGTTTTTGAAGAATTTTTGCGATTTCAGCTCGAAGTTCAAGGATTTCGAAAAAACCGGGAAAAGTTCAGGCAATCGCCATTATCTTTACTCCCATTGACGGCGCAAGCGGAGGGGTTTGTACAAACGCTTCCCTTCTCGATGACTGAGGGGCAAAGGGCCGCTCTCCATGACATATTGTCGGACATCGCGAGCGATTTACCTATGCACAGGCTGCTTCACGGAGAAGTGGGGGCAGGTAAGACGCTGGTGGTTTTTGCTGCGGCTGCAGCGCTTGCTAAAATGGGCTATCAATCTGCACTCATGGCGCCAACAAGTGTCCTTGCCTGGCAACATGCGCAGACCGCACGAGAGTGGCTGGTTCCTTTTGGGGTAAGGATTGGCTATCTCAGCGGAACAATGACAGCACAGGAAAGAGAGCAGCTTTTTAAGGCCATCAGTGCGGGAACCGTCGATTTGGTCATCGGCACGCAGGTATTGACGCGAGAGGACCTTATCATCCCCAATCTGCGGCTAATCGTGATCGATGAGCAGCACCGCTTTGGCGTGATGGCGCGAAAGTTGTTGCGTCAAAAAGGAGAGGCCGCCGACGTCTTGCAAATGACGGCAACGCCCATTCCAAGAACGTATGCGTTGACGATTTACGGCGACGTAGAGATATCTGCACTTTATGAGTTGCCTCCTGGCCGCATAAGGGTAATAACCAGCTTGCTGGAACCGGCGGAAGAAGGAAAAGCGATCCGCTTTGTACGCCATGAACTGGCTCGCGGAAAACAAGCGTTTGTGATTGCGCCGCGAATCGATCCGCCAGAAACGGACGAAGATCTGGATTTTAGCGCAACGACGCTGTTTGCCAAGTTGGAAGAAGAGCTGGCAGGCTTTTCCCTCGGCCTCGTCCATGGCAACATGCCAGAGCCGGAACGGATGCGCATCATGAATGACTTTGCGAGAGGTGAACTAAAGGCGCTTGTTGCCACCACCATTATTGAGGTGGGAGTCAATGTGCCTAACGCGAATGTGATCGTGATTTATGGCGGTGACCGTTTTGGCCTTGCCACGCTTCATCAGTTGCGGGGGCGAGTGGGACGTTCGCGCGAACAGGCGTATTGTGTGGTCATCGCTAAACCTGAAACAGAATACGGCAGGGCAAGGTTAGACGCTTTTTTGCAAAGTGACGATGGATTTTTTCTTGCAGAACAGGATTTGAAGCTGCGCGGTCCCGGGGAGGCTTTTGGCGAGCGCCAAAGTGGTATTCCTGTATTTATGGTCGGGGATGTGATACGTGACATGAACGCCATGCAAACCGCCCGCCAGGTAGTAAAGGAATGGCTGCATGCCGAGGATTTTTGGCTTTTGCCTGAATTTGCGGCCCTCAGGCAGGCGGTGACACGCCTCGATGATTGGCATGCCGATGCGTAAGTTCTCGATTGGCAGGTGGACATTGCAGTTACTTCCCAAGGTGATGCTGACTCGCTTCGTGGGCAAGTGGGCAAGAAGCCGATTCAGTCGCCGAATTATTCCGCTGTATATTCGATATTACGGCATCGAGCCGGATACTGCCGAGAAACCCTGGCAGGAGTATGGGTCGCTCGTTGATTTTTTTGCTCGTCGCCTGAAAGCGGGGGAGAGACTGGTACCGGAAGATCAAAGTCTGGTATTGTCCCCTGTCGACGGTATCGTGCAGGAAGTGGGCAAGATTACAGACGGCATGGTGCTACAGGTAAAAGGATGGTGGTATTCACTTGCAGACTTGCTGAATGATCGCGCAACATGGCTTGATGGCGGTGATTTTGTCACGCTCTATCTGAGCCCTAGAGATTATCACCGCATTCACATCCCGATTTCCGCAAAAGTGCATCGCATTTATCGCTTGCCTGGCAGTTATTATCCCGTCAATGCAAAGGGCGTGAATTCCATTCCTGGTCTTTACACCCAAAACGAACGCGTGGTGGCATTTCTCGACACACTAAAAGGTGAGTACGCGCTCGTACCGGTTGGCGCCATGATTGTCGGCAGCATTAAATGGCATGAGTTGGATTACTTTGCGCGTGGAGACGAATTTGGCTGGTTTGAAATGGGAAGTACCGTGATCCTGTTGTTTCCGCCCGGGATGGTGGAATGGAAGGTACAAAAAGGTGACCGCGTCAGCGCAAACGCTCCGTTAGGTATTCAAAAATAACCCCCTTCGCCCGGGTCCGCGAAGGGGGTTGCCTTGTACGATTATGTAATGATCGTACTTGGCTACTGGGAGAGGAGAAACCGGAAGAGAGAGTGTCGCTCTCTCTTTGGTTGCCTTCGCGACGATCTTCGTCGCTATCCACAAGTGTCGACATCAGGGGTTGATTTTATACCTTTTTCGGTAGAATGTGTGATACAGTACGATTTAGAGGTGCAAATCGTGAGGATTATTTCAGGCAAATGGAGAGGAAGCCCGCTTTATACGCCGCCCGGCAGGGAGACGAGACCTACGGGAGATCGCGTGAAAGAGGCGCTTTTTTCAATGATTGGGCCTTATTTTGAGGGCGGAGTTTGTTTGGATCTATTTGCCGGTTCAGGAGCGTTGGGACTTGAAGCGCTTAGCCGCGGGATGGATTTTGCTGTATTTGTGGATAGAAAGAGTGGCGACACCATCAAACGCAACGTAGATCGACTAAACGCGACCTCTGTTGTAAGGTTGATGCCATTCCACTATGAGAAGGCCATCAGGCAGTTAATCGGCGCTTATATGTTTGATCTCGTTTTCCTCGATCCTCCCTACGCAGAGGGCTTGTTGCCATCCGCCATGACCTGGCTCGTGAAGGGCCAGTTATTGCGGGACGGGGCGATCGTAGTGGCAGAAATGGACCGTGCCACGCCTTCTCCGGAAATTCCTTCGCTGGAGCTTGTCAAGTGCCAGGATTATGGGGGCACACGCGTGTGCATCTACCAAAAAGTGCAACAACAAGAAGAAGAGGTGGAAGTACTCAGATGAACTTGCCGCGAGTCGCCGTTTATGGCGGGAGCTTTGACCCCATTACCAGAGGTCACTTGGATATTGTAGAACGCGGGGCGAAGATTTTTGACCAGGTGATCGTCGCCGTTCTCGTCAATTTGCGCAAGGAACCACTTTTTACCGTCGAAGAGAGAATGGACTTTATTGCTCAGGCGACAAGCCATCTTCAAAATGTGACGGTAGATCACTTTCCAGGACTTCTCGTGGACTATATGAAAGAAAAAAACGCTGGTTTTATCATCAGGGGGCTTCGCGCCGTGAGTGATTTTGAGAGCGAATTGCAACTCGCTTCCATGAATCGGGAGTTGGATCATGAGGCGGAAACGATATTTATTCCCACCCATCATGAATACTCTTATCTTAGTTCCAGTATTATCAAGGAGATTGCAAGGCACAGGGGAGATGTCTCCCGGTTTGTTCCTGCCGCGGTTCATGCGGCTTTATTGGTGAAATACGCGGATGATTCACAGGATTTATGTTGAGAATGATGGTATGTCCTCGCGTGTAAATGGGAGGGTTTGATGTGCCGGAGACACCACGCATTGGATTGGCGCTGGGGAGCGGAGGTGCCAGAGGATTTGCGCATATTGGCGTGTTGCAAGTGTTGGAAGATGCAAAAGTACCAGTTCACCTGATTTCCGGGTCCAGCATGGGAAGCCTGATTGGCGCAATTTATGCGACGGGCGCTCCTGTCAAAAGAATGGAGCAACTGGCTTGTCATTTGCCTGTTTCCCAATGGATTGACGTAACCCTTCCGCGAATGGGCGTGATTGCCGGGGAAAGGTTTCATCGACTGATCAAACTGTTGACTAAAGAGTTGAATTTTGACCAGACGGTTATCCCGCTCTCCATTGTTGCGACAGATCTCGAGACGGGAGAACGCGTTACTTTCACTGAAGGTCCGATACATGAGGCGGTGCGGGCCAGCGTGGCAATTCCAGGCGTTTTTACCCCCTTTCGCCACCACGGAAGAATGCTCGTCGACGGAGGCGTGATTGATCGCGTTCCCATTCAAGCCGCGCGTGAACTCGGAGCAGAATTTGTGATCGCGGTGGATGTGGGATTGTTTGATCAATTACCTCCAGTGAAAAACGTCGTCGATGTGATTGTGCAAACCATTGACATTATGGAGCGGGAAGTATTTCGCTACCGGGTACTTGATGCCGATTTTGTCGTTCGTCCTGAACTTGACCTGATGAGTTCGATTGCGTTTAACAGTGCGGAAAAAGCCATTGAGGAAGGTCGCGTCGCGATGCAAAAGGCACTACCTCAACTGCTGTCGTTGCTTGAGATGGGAGAGGCGTGAACAGATGATGAAAAAAAAGTCTAGTGAGCCTCGTAGGCATTCCAGTCTGTGGTATGCGGGGCTGGGGGTGGCCATTGGAGTGGTGGTCCTCGTGGCGCTTGCACTCATTCCCATGCCCTATTATTTCTTTTCGCCTGGCTTGGCCAAACCGCTCGAACCAATCATCACTGTGCACGGCGGGCATAAGACGGAAAAAGGGGAATTTATGCTGACTTCTGTCTATGTCGTCTATACGCAAAACATCTACGAGTTTTTATACGGCCTGACGATTCCTCATCATCAGATCCTGCCGGTGAGCCAGGTGAGCGCTGGTTTGCCTGATCCAGAATATAACGCCATAGAGGCGTTCATGATGAAAAATTCTCACCAAAATGCAGAATATGCAGCGCTTCATTACCTGCATCTGCCGATTAGCGTGAAATCGACCGGTGTTTACGTGGTGTATGTCGAACCTGATTCGCCAGCGCAACACCTGTTACAGGCAGGAGACGTGATTACCGGCATCCAGCACCAGCCGATTCATTCTCCTTCGCAGTTGATTAATGCGCTTGGGAAAGACAAGCCTGGTCAAACGGTGACGCTTACGGTGCATAGAGGCAATCAAACCAGAAATGTGGCGGTCAAGTTGACGTCGCTTGCTCCACTCCCGGGACAGCAACAATCCCGCGCAGGTATCGGTATACTGCCTGAAGTGGCGGAGACCCTGTCGACCCCATACCGGGTGACTATCCGCACGGGTAATATTGACGGTCCTTCAGCAGGTTTCATGTTTACACTCGAGATTATCAATCAGCTCTATCGGGGCGGGGATTTGACGAAAGGATACAAAATTGCAGGAACAGGTACAATGAACGCAGATGGGACCATCGGTCAGATAGGCGGAGTGGAACACAAGGTGATTGCCGCGAATGATACGGGAGCACAGTATTTCTTCGTGCCGATGGATACAGCAAAAGGAGACACTAACCAGCTTCATGCGGAACAGACGGTGAAAAGCAATCACCTGAAAATTAAAGTAGTTCCTGTTCATACGTTGGCCCAGGCGATTGATTTTTTGAAATCATTGCCACCGTCAAGCGGAAAGTCAGCGTAAATGTTTGACACATGAGCAAGCTGTTTGTATACTATTTGCTGTTGTGAACGGAGTGAACACCATCGTGGAAATAGACTGGTTGTCCGCATCAAAAACCGAAAGCTTGCGTATGACAGGTGACGTGAACGTCGCATTGGAGCACCCTGAGCGCCTAGCCGTGGTGAGTGTGGACCCCGTGCGAGTCGAGGGAACAGCAGTGGTCCGGGGCGATGTCATGAGCGTCGACGCGACGATCAAGGCAACGGTGATTTATCGTTGCGTCAGGTGTTTGAATTCATTTTCGGATGATTTGGCGGCGGAACTTCATGAGAAATTTTCAAGATCGCCGGTAAATGATGAAATGGAAGCGGATGACGTCACCGTTACGATGGATCCGATCATTACACTGGATCCTTACGTGGAACAGGAACTGGTGCTATCATTATGGCAAAACCCAGTGTGCAGGGAAGATTGCAAGGGTCTATGTCCGGTTTGTGGTACGGATTTGAACGTCAGGGAGTGCGGATGTGAACGCCAAAGCATTGATCCGAGACTTGAGGTTCTGGCCCAGGCGCTTGATTTAATGAATAATGATTCTACTGATGATTAGTCCATTTAGGGGGTGTTAAGTATGGCAGTACCGCAGCATCGAACTTCGAAAACCCGCAAACGGCTCCGTCGGACACATTTCAAGCTGACAGTTCCGGGGATGATTGAGTGCCCCAATTGTCACGAAATGAAATTGTCCCATCGCGTATGCCCCAATTGCGGATATTATAACGGGCGTCAAGTGCGCGCCTAGTCAAAGAAAAGAGAGTCGAGGCGTGTGATTGCGTCATAGACGCTCTTTTTTTTATACTTAAATTGAGATTGACATATTCATGATAAAGCGCAAAATGAGTTGAGGTGTCATTGGTTTGAGACATGCAAATCGTCAAATGCGACTGAGTGAGTTGCAAAACACCTTGGAACGGGAGCCCTTTTTAACTGATGAAGAGCTTGCCTTTCGCTTTCGGGTGAGTGTACAGACGATCCGCCTCGACCGCATGGCGCTGGGGATACCTGAACATCGGGCGCGACTTCGGGCACTCGCGGAAATGCAGCAAAGCGAACTGCGGGCGCTTGATCCTGAAGAGGTGTTTGGCGATATTGTCAATTTGGAGCTGGGGTCAAGCGGTATTTCTGTATGGCGGGCAGAAAAACAACACGCCTTTGCGAGGTCGGGAATCGTTCGCGGACACTATATTTTTGCGCAAGCGAACTCGCTGGCCGTGGCTATCGTGAACGCGAAACAGGCGCTCACCGCCAAAGCGACGGTACGTTTCTCAAAGTCTGCGAATGTAGGCGAAGTACTCGTGTCTAAAGCAGTGGTCACGGGAATGCGAATGGGCTATACCAGAGTAAATGTCGAAACAAAAGTAGATGGTGAACAGATATTTCTCGGAGATTTTTTCATTATCAGCGAAGCGGGACGAAGAACTGGGGGTTAAGCCATTGATAATCGCGATTGACGCGATGGGAGGAGACCATGCGCCAAAGGCTCCCGTGGAGGGGGCGCTACTTGCGGCAAAAGAGCATCCTGACACCACTTTTATATTAGTAGGTCGGGAAGCTGAGATTCGACCGCTGCTCAAAAAGCATCCGGTCAACGTGGAAATTCTCCCAGCAAGTGACGTGATTGATCCGGGAGCGGAACCTGTGCGTTCAGTTCGAAGGCAGAAGGATTCATCTCTTGTGGTCTGTACCAACCTGGTTCGCGAGGGCAAGGCGGACGCGATGGTGTCTGCCGGCAACACTGGGGCATTTATGGTGGCAGGCCTTCTCGTCGTCGGCAGAATGAAGGGGATTGAGCGACCGGCACTCGCCGCGATGCTCCCCACTTTTTCAGGAAAAGGGGTACTCTTGCTCGATGCGGGAGCGAATGCCGATTGCACGCCGCATCAAATCGTACAGTTTGCAAAAATGGGTCAGGCCTACATGCGTTTCACCAATCAAGTGGAAAACGTGCGAACTGGTTTGCTTAACATCGGCACGGAGGCAGGGAAAGGCAATGAACTTAGCAAGGCTGCGTTTCCTCTCCTCGAACCTGCGTGTACGCATTTTATCGGCAATGTGGAAGCGCGCGATCTTCTGAACGAAGTTTGCGATGTAGTGGTGTGTGATGGGTTTGTCGGCAACGCCATCCTGAAATTTTATGAAGGCGTAGGCGCAGGACTCTCTAAACTGCTAAAAGAGTTATTCTTAAATTCATTCTGGTCCAAACTGGCAGCACTGATGTTGTCAGGGGGACTGCGCAGGTTTTATAAGCGCTTTGATTATGCCGAATACGGTGGCGGTCCTTTTTTGGGCGTTCGCGGTGTACTCGTCAAAGCGCATGGATCTTCTAAAGCACGGGCATTTGAAGTGGCGATCTTACAGGCGCGCAAAATGGTATCATCAGGGTTAATCCATGCGCTTGAAGTGGATTTGCGTGATACGGAAAATGAACCGGTCCAGGAAGGTGGGGAATAGGATGAGTGTCGCTTTTGTGTTTCCCGGGCAAGGCGCGCAGTATGTCACGATGGGGCAAGCGCTTGCCAGGGAATACCCGGTTGCAGCAAAAACACTCTTAGAAGCAGACGAAGCGCTTGGCTTTCCTCTTAGTCAATTGATTGCGGAGGGACCAGAAGACAAACTTCGGCTGACCTACTATACGCAACCAGCCATTATGGCGGTCAGTATCGCGGCGTGGCGTGTTTTTGAAGAAGCCGTGGAAATAGTCCCGTCGTTTGTGGCGGGGCACAGCCTTGGCGAGTATACGGCGCTGGTGGCCTCTCGTGCTATCGCCTTTGAAGATGCGTTGCGCTTGGTCTATCAAAGAGGGCGATTGATGGACGAGGCCGTTCCTGCTGGGGAGGGTGCCATGGCCGCTGTACTTGGAGCGGACGTTGACCTACTGACGGCGCTTTGCAAAACGATATCGGAGGAAACCGGATACCCGGTGGAAATGGCCAACATCAACTGTCCGGGACAGGTGACCGTGTCTGGCGCGGCCAAAGCAGTGGATGAATTGATCAAACGGGCGCAGGAGGCAAAGGCGAGAAGGGCGGTCAAACTCGATGTCAGTGGCCCGTTTCATTCCTCGTTGATGGCGCCTGCTGCGGATTCTCTCGCAAAGGCGCTCAGTGAGATATCGTGGAAGCCACTTCGCGTTCCGCTTGTCGCTAACGTCTCTGCTCTCCCGCTGACTGATGTGGTGGAAGTCACTGCTGCGCTAAAGGCGCAGTTGGCTGCACCTGTTCGATGGGAGGATTCGGTAAGGACGATGGTATCAGCAGGCATACATACGTTTGTTGAATTCGGTCCAGGTACTGTACTTTCCGGATTGATCCGGAAAACGGAGAAGAGTGCAAAGACGCAACATGTTGAAGATCCGGAAACGCTGATGGAGACCGTGAGGTTTTTTACTGAGGAGGTGAATCCGTCTTGAAGGAAGGATCATTAACAGGCAAAGTGGCCTTGGTGACTGGCGGAACTGGCGGCATCGGCAGCGCCATTGTCGCTGATCTTGTGAGCGCCGGGGCAAAAGTGGTAATTGGATATTCGTCAAATGCTTCGAAGGCTACGGAAATGGTCCAGGCGATTCGAGAAAAAGGCGGAGAGGCATTAGCCGTTCAGGCAGATCTTGCGACACCTGAAGGCGCAAAAAAAACGGTTACTGCCGCATTTGATGCCTATGGCCAACTGGATGTTCTCGTCAATAACGCCGGAATCACTCGTGACGGATTGATGATGAGAATGAAAGAAGCCGACTGGGACGCTGTCCTTGATACCAACCTGAAGTCAGTGTTCTTGCTCGTTCAGGCGGCCTCCCGTTATCTCCTCAGGTCGAGTCAAGGTAGAATCGTCAATATCGCCTCTGTCGTAGGGTTGACGGGCAATGTGGGCCAGGCCAATTATACGGCAGCTAAAGCGGGACTGATCGGTTTGACAAAAACACTTGCCCGCGAATTCGCGAGCAGAAATGTCACCGTCAATGCAGTGGCTCCTGGTTTTGTTGAAACGGAAATGACGGGCGGATTACCTGATGAAATCAAGGACAGCATGATGAAGCAGATTCCGCTTTCCCGTTTTGGGCAACCTGAGGACGTGGCCCACCTGGTGCGCTTTCTGGCATCTGACGAAGCGTCCTATATGACGGGTCAGGTGCTTGCTGTCGACGGCGGACTGGCCATGTAGTATAATCTCTGGAGGAGGTGAGAGGATGTCCGATATTTATGACCGCGTTAAACGCATAGTGGTGGACCGCCTCGGTGTTGATGAAGCGCAGGTGACTCAGGAGGCATCATTTAAAGACGATCTAGGCGCTGACTCGCTCGACGTAGTCGAGTTGGTGATGGAGCTTGAAGATGAATTTGACCTGGAAATATCTGATGAAGATGCTGAGAAAATCAACACCGTTGGCGATGTCGTCAAGTACATTGAGGCGCATGCCTGAATGCCGCTTGCGGTAACGGAATAACGCGTAGTCGGTGGTACATATTCCGACAGTGGAGACTTCCCCGTGCGGTGCGCGGGGTTTTCTCATATGAATACACTCATATTGATGCACGAGGTGAGAATTAGTGAGGAGAGTTGTCGTAACTGGCATGGGTGTCGTGACCCCAATTGGACTTAACGTGGATGTTTTTTGGCAAAACCTGCTTCACGGAGTGTCGGGAGTCAGCAGAATCGAACATTTTGACACCGCGGATTTTCCTACCAAGATCGCGGGATCCATCAAGGATTTTCAACCGGAAGCGATGCTCGGCCTCGATCGCAAGGAAATCCGTCACATGGACCGTTTTGTACAGTTTGCTGTAGCGGCTTCGCAAATGGCACTGGCGCAATCAGGGTTGCAAATTACAGAAGACATTGCGAATCGAGTGGGCGTGTATATCGGGTCTGGAATCGGCGGATTGATGACGCTGGAGGAGCAGCACCGCATTTTGCTCGAACGCGGACCAAAACGGGTGAGTCCATTTTTTATTCCGATGATGATCGGAAACATGGCATCGGGGCAAGTATCGATATTATTCGGAGCCAAAGGACCCAATAGCGCACCCGTTTCGGCCTGCGCCACGAGTGCCAATGCAGTCGGCGATGCGTTTAAGATGATTGGGCGGGGCATTGCGGACGTGATGATTTGCGGAGGTGCGGAGTCAACGCTCACGCCGCTTGCCTTTGCAGGGTTTTGCTCAGCTAAAGCGCTTTCTGAGCGCAATGACGAACCAGAACGTGCCAGTCGTCCTTTTGATGCTGGCAGGGACGGGTTTGTGATGGGGGAAGGCGCGGGAATCCTCGTGCTGGAAGACCTCGAATTTGCCATGAAGCGTGGTGCTACGATCATCGCGGAAGTGGTGGGCTACGGCATGAGCGCAGACGCTTATCACCTGGTTCAACCGGAGCCAAACGGTGAAGGCGCGGCAAGAGCGATGCAAGCCGCGATCGATGATGCGGGTATCCGCCCCCAGGATGTCAATTACATCAATGCGCACGGTACGTCGACGCCGCTTGGTGACCTTGCGGAGACCAAGGCCATCAAATCAGTGTTTGGGGATCATGCGTACCAACTATCGGTGAGTTCCACTAAATCCATGACAGGCCACTTGCTCGGCGCTGCGGGAGGCGTGGAAGCGATCGCATCGATTCTGGCTATTCGAGATCACATCATGCCGCCGACCATCAATCAAGACGATCCTGATGCTCAATGTGATCTGGATTATGTGCCAAACCAACCAAAAGCCAGGGACCTTCACTACACCATGTCCAATTCTTTCGGATTCGGTGGTCATAATGCGAGTCTGCTTTTCAAACAATATGCCGAATAGTGAGGGAAGTGTGGAAAGTGGGCGTGAAATCCCTTCGTCAGTGGGCAGCGGAATTAAATGTCCATTTTCATGATGCTGCCCTTCTTGAGGCTGCGTTTACTCATTCTTCTTACAAAAATGAACATAGGCAAGCCAATTTGACAGACAATGAGCGACTGGAATTTCTTGGCGATGCCGTCCTCGAACTATGTGTCAGTCAGTACCTGTACCGTCAGTATCCAAATGCGGTGGAAGGCGATTTGACGAGGATGCGCGCAGCCATCGTCTGTGAACCTTCCCTTGCTACATTTGCCAAAGACTTGCGTTTTCCGCCTAATTTACGCCTTGGCAAAGGAGAGGAAATTTCCGGCGGAAGAGATCGGCCGAGCTTACTTGCAGATGCAGTGGAAGCATTTCTTGGCGCCCTTTTTTTGGATCAGGGATTGCCTGCGGTGGATGATTTCCTGGCCAGACACTTTTACGTGCGCATTCCGCGCAGTGGCTTTGCGGACGATTCATGGCGCAAGGATTTCAAAACATTATTGCAGGAACTCGTACAAAAGGAGTCTTTAGGAGAATTGAGTTATTCCACCGTATCGGAAAGCGGTCCTGCCCATGAGCGGCGATTTGTCGTACAAGTCTCTGTCGCAGGGAAAATATACGGCGAAGGGACAGGCAGATCCAAAAAAGAAGCGGAGCAAAGGGCTGCGCAATCTGCGCTTTCCACGATTGGGATGCGTTAGAGGAGAGTTTTTGTGTTCGTTAAACGACTCGAATTGATAGGATTCAAATCTTTTGCGGAACGATCAGAGCTGGAAATTGCGCCAGGCGTGACGGCGGTTGTGGGGCCAAATGGCAGCGGGAAAAGCAATATTGCCGATGCGATCCGGTGGGTGCTTGGTGAGCAGAGCATCAGGACGCTTCGTGGCAACAAGCTGGAAGATATTATTTTTGCCGGAAGCGACAGCCGTAAACCAGTGAATTATGCGGAGGTCCGACTGCTTTTTGACAACAGCGACCGCACGTTACCCGTTGACTTTTCTGAAGTTTCAGTGTCGCGAAGGGTCTATCGCTCAGGAGACAGTGAATTTTATATTAATCAGGCAGCCTGTCGTCTCAAGGATATCAGTGAACTGTTCATGGATACCGGGATGGGGCACGAGGCATATTCGATTATTGGCCAAGGGCGGATTGAAGAGATTTTATCGAACAAGCCGGAGGATCGCCGTGGCATTTTCGAGGAAGCGGCGGGCATTGTCAAATTCAAGGTAAGGCGCAGGGAAGCGGAGAAAAAGCTGCTTGACGCAGATCAAAGTCTGGTTCGCGTGCGAGATTTGATTGCAGAACTTTTTTTGCAACTCACACCGCTTGAAGAACGCTCTAAAGTCGCCGTGGCATACAGGGATTTACTTGCACAGGCAGAACAGTTGTCCGCCATCGTACTCACTGCCGAATTTGATGAACTTTTCGGCAAACACGGACAGTGGAGTGAACGGATTGCATCACTTGAAAATGAGTTGGCAGAAATTGCAGTGAGTGAATCCACCGCCGAAAGCAAATTGATTAGGGTGCGCGCAAATCTAGAAGAGAGTGAGCAACTCGTTTCGCGCGTACAGGCCGATCGCCTTGATGCCACCGCCAGTGTGGAAAAAAATGAAGGCGATTTGCGTGTACATGCAGAAAGAAAGGCAAACCTTGAACATCAGCAACAGGAAAACCTGCAGTTCATCTCACGAATCCATAAGGAAATGGATGCAATCCAGTCAGAACTGGAGCTTCTCGTCATTCGTCAATCGGAACTGGATGCCACCGCTGAATCCCTTCGCACTGAACTCAAACGCTATCAGGAAGAGCGTCTGAGCAAAAACCGGTTGCAACAACTTCGCAAGGAACTTGCAGAAACCCGTTCACAGTTGATTGAGCAAATGAGACAGCAAGCCACGGATCGCAATGAGTTACATAATGCCGAACAACAACTGGCACAGCTTTTGAAGCGGGTGGATCGGGCAAACACGGAGTTGTCGCTAGCCGAAGAAGAAATGGCCGGACTGGTATTGCAACAAGAGCAAAAAGAAGCGGAATCGCTTTCTCTAAAAGCAGAACTCGAGCAATTGGACCAAGAGAAGCAGCAACATCTTTTGTGCTTTCAGGAAGCGAAAAACGAGAAGACCGCATTGCAGCAAAAGGTCGAACGGATTCAAAAGTCGCAAAATGATCTGGAGAGCAGGCGTCGCGCATTGCAGGGAATGCACGACAACCGGCAAGGGTTTGCGAATGGGCCGAAATCTGTCTTGAATGCGGTAAAAAATGGACGCTTAGACGGAATCATCGGCGCCGTGTCTGATTTGTTTAAGGTAAAAAAAGAATGGGAAACCGCGATCGAAACAGCGCTTGGCGGCAGCGTGCAAAATGTCGTGACAAGCACAGAGGAAGCAGCTCGTAAAGCCATTGCTTTCCTGAAAAAAAATAACCTTGGCAGGGCGACTTTTTTACCTCTTGCAGTATTGTCTGGAAGACAGATTCCTTTTAAAGACAAACAGGAAGCAGGGCTCTCGGCAGGCTTTGTCGGCGTCGCCTCTGAACTCGTGGAGGTAGAA
>JAJYOE010000056.1 GCA_021785975.1 Bacillota bacterium
TTCGCGATAAAAATTATCGAATTTTTCATTTCCTGTCTGTGGTTTTCTAACTAACTCACCAAATCCGTTATAGCGATATTCATATTTATCTTTTTCAGTCTTAAATTTTTTGCCTGTTAAAATCTGGTATTTAATTATTTCAGCGTTTAAATTTGGTGAATATTGTGTGACTGTTAGTGTGTCGCAATCTTCAAATTCGTTGCTACCACGACTATCTTTGCCATAATGCCCCCAAACTTGAACATTTGGAATTGGATGTTGATTGTCCACTCCAAACAGTTGCTTTTTACGCGCGATTAGTCCATTTTTTTTGTTTGGATCAAGATACTCATTTGCAAATTCTTCGATTGCTTTCAGACTTTTTTCATTCATACCCTGACTGGATTTTGGAAAGCCGTTCCATAAATTTACTTCTAGATGTTACTGCTAATGAATAATGTCCGGAAGTTGACGGTGTAAACTGTCCTAAAATTGACGACTTTCTTGTCCAAACAAAAAAGGAAGGGGATCCCCTTCCCACTTGTAAAAGCAAATTTCAATTGAAACTATTGTGTCCCAATATATTCAAACCAGCGATCATGTTGTTTGAAATAACGTAAAACTACTCTTCAGTGTCTCATGACAATTCCCCTTGAATCACTCGCGTCACGATGTGATCGTCAATAATCCTGTGTCCGGACTGGGCACCGTACAGCAAGCAATGTGTACATAACTTATTGATGAGGCGCGCTGCACCGCCAGAGAAGCGATAGATTTCATCGACCGCTTTGTCAGAAAAGATGTCATGTTCCGTCCCCGCATAGATCAAGTGGCGCTGAATGTATTCTCCCACTTGAGATCGATCATAGTGAGGGAGTTTGCACTGTAGGTCGATGCGTTGGCGAATGGCCGCATACGATTGCAATACCATCCGATCCCACAATTCGCTTTGTCCCGACAAGACCAGTGCCATCGGACTCTCTGCATCCATCTTAAAGTTCAAAAGGAAGCGAATTTCCTCCAGCATTTCTCGATCCAGTAAATGCGCCTCGTCAATGATGACAACGGGCTGCAAATGATGAACCGCCCGCATCAACTCGATCTGCCGATGCAGTTGCCGTTTCGCATCTCCACGATAGAATTTCGCTTCGTGCCCCAATTGCTCAAGGAGCCCCTTGTAGAAATGGCGTGGGGTTAGCTTGGAATCGGACAAGTAAAGAACCTGAAACCGGGATGCATCCAACGTATCCGTAAACCGGCGAATCGTTGTGGTTTTGCCGGTGCCGCTGTCTCCCGTGACGACACAGAATAGTTGTCGTTCTGCCGCATAATGGAGTCTGCCGAGGGTCTCCTCTAGTGTGAGGGAATGGTAGAGTTCCTGCGTGGGAATATCCCGTGAAAACGGCGTATGATGGAGTCCATAGAACACTTCAAACATCCTGTTTCGCCCCTTTCATCACGGAGCGATAAGAGACTGCGGGTGCCTGCTGTTCCTTACGTTGCTCATGCTGCTTCGCGGCAGCATCTAACAACCGGGAGTGGTCAGCGGAGATTTTGCTAAGGTGTTCGGGCAATTTGGGTCGTTTGCCGGTTCGTTCCCCAATGACCAGCGGCTTTGCGATCCATGGTTGATGGTCTTGATACTCAATCGTTACCTGACTGACATCCGCTGGATCATAAATGATATCCACCTGACAACCAATGAACGTCAGCCCGACTTCATATTTCTGATTCATGAAACTGATACAGCCGGATTTGTCCACCTTTCTGGTCTCCGCATGCAAAAATGCATGGGTGAGTGTCTGAGTTTCGACAAACCGCAGTGCTTTTCGGTCACTGCGAAAGGCCGTTTCCGGACTGATCTTTCCTTCGAAGGCAGCATGTGGCTTGTTTTGATAGCATTCCGACAACCATGCGTCCAATCGCTCATTCAGTTGTTCCAGTGATTTCGGCGAGTCCACTGCGATCTCGCTGAAGAACGAATCCACGGTTCTGTTAAATCTTTCCACCTTCCCTTTCGACTCTGGCGAATAGGGTCGCGCGAAAAGCAACCGAATCCCTAGCTTAGAGCAGGTTCTTGTCATCCATTTGCTACGAAATTGTGAGCCATTGTCGAAGTAGACGGCCTCTGGCACCCCGTATTTTTGAATTGCCTGGCGGAAACAATCCTCCACGATTACCTGATCCATCGTCGGGTAAAAGGCGGCATGCAGCACGAACCTTGTCGCGTCATCCAGCATGACCACCAGATACACCTGCTTCTTTGTCCCATTCGGACCAATCGGTAAGAACGGTCCATACTTAATGTCACTTTGCCATAATTCGTTGCGATGGCGTCGCTGAAATCGGCGAGCCGCCACTCCTCGACTGGCATACATGCGAAGATGACGGGAACTACATCCTGCCTCGGCCAATTTTTCCTGTAGCGTGCTACGTTTCAACTGACCAGGAGCAGCTTGCCCCTCCCACTCAAGAATCTGAATAATCTGCGCCACGCTGCGAGTGGGGACTTCTCGTCGCAAGAGAATCGCCTGATTCAACAACTCCGCTGGAATCGCACCCTCTTGATGTTGACGCCGGCGGCCTGGTTTCAGTCCCTCAAAACCTTGGGTGCGATATTGCGTCAGATACCGCCGTAAGGTTCGTTCCGAAATCCCTGTCTGTGCGCAGATTTCAGCCTTGAGTGTCCGAATTTGGCCAGCATCCAGCCCCTCCGCCAACAAAGGAGACAGCATCTGCACTCTCTTCACGGCGATTTCTTCCGCTTTCTTCAAATCTTTCATATCTCTACGCCTCATTCCATAGGGTTTGATATGAAAGTAAAGCCTAGCCTTCGGGACAAGAAGGCGGAACGGGTATGTATCCACAAATGTAGATTCGCGATCGGTCGGACAACACGGGCCAACCAACCCGGGGCGTTGCCCACAAACTGTCCAATACGTTGGAGTGCGGAATGTGTGGGACTGGACAAATCCAACACAGAACCCTGAAACCGCCGGGCAATAGAACCCAAACAACCGGCTGCATAGGTGACCCAATCGACAAACCATTGCCGCCATCGGTATAACGTTGACTCATCTGCCGCCACATCGGTAGCAGCAGAATCCTCGATGGCATGTTCCATACTGGCTGATTCATAACGACGATAAGGCACCAGCAGGTCAGGCAATTCGTGGTGAATCCGCCGGCAATTCTGACAGCGCAACCTGCGGATGATGAGTTTCGCCTTTTCGCCAGAGCTTCGAATCCACGTCCGCGAACGACTACCGATGACTACTAAAGCACCTTGGCAACAAGGGCAGGGGACAACTTCCGCACCCCGAACAAAAAACACTGGGAAGATGACTTTTCACGAGTTGAAAATCTGATACAATGATCATAGTTTGGATTTTCGAGACGTCTCTGGTGATGCTGTTCGGACAGCATGACAAAACAGAGGCGTTTTTCTTTCTTCAGGATACGGACATTGTATCTAGCAATCTTTGGACAGGCAACCGCGTCAACATTCGGCCATTACAGAAGGGCAAAAACATCTAGATTTTCATTGTGTTCAATCTCAAGTTTATGAAATTCGATTTGATTATCAAATACAGTGTTTAAAAAATCTTCGTCTGCTGTCGCATCCATCAACATGGCTGTGTGTGATAGCGTATTGATAAGATTTGTTTGGCGCTGATGTAATACAATTTCATTTTCGTAAATCAGTGCTTGATCATATTCATATTCGCCAAGTATAGTGCGAATTAAAGCAGACACACCCACCATCGGCACATTTTCAATATCTCTGAATGTTTCAATGTCAATAAGTTCGGCATCACTATTATAATTTTCATCATCATTCAAATAATTTAACGATGTTTTTAATGTTTCTTTTTCTTCATCTGTTAAAACAGCATAAACGCTAACTAGATCAAATTTGCTTGTTCTGATTTTGCTATTGCGATCATCTTTTTTATCAGTTTTGAACAGTGATTTTAAGACTTTCATTGACTCGTACAGCGCTGTGAGATTTTT
>JAJYOE010000033.1 GCA_021785975.1 Bacillota bacterium
TCTTTGAACACACCGAGATATTTGAGCGCGGTGTGGGGGATACCACTGACATTGTACAAAAGGAAATGTACACGTTCACCGATCGCGGTGGCAGGTCGTTGACGCTACGCCCGGAAGGCACGGCTGGCGTGGTACGGGCTTTTGTCGAAGGGAAGCTTTACGGTGGCACACTTCCCGGAAAGTATTATTACCTTGGTCCTATGTTCCGTTATGAAAAAAAGCAGGCGGGGCGCTACCGTCAATTCAATCAATACGGCATTGAGGTCATTGGTAGCGACAATCCTCGCGCGGACGCGGAAGTGATTGAACTAGCCGATCACTTTTTAAAGGAACTCGGAATCAGTCACTATCGCTTGGAGCTTAACTCGGTGGGTTGTCCCACGTGCCGAAGCGATCATAAAAAACTGTTGCTTGAGCACCTGGCACCAATCAAAAACGAGTTGTGCCCGGATTGCCAATCGCGTTTTGAAAAAAATCCGCTACGAATCTTGGATTGCAAGATTGACGGCCATCATCCGCAGGTGCTCACCGCCCCTAAAATCACGGATCACCTGTGTGAGGACTGCTCGACGCACTTTGACGCGGTGAAAAGTCACCTGAATGCGCTTGGCGTGGCATATGTGATCACGCCGACGATGGTGCGGGGGCTGGATTATTACACGCGTACCGCGTTTGAATTTATCGGGACGGAGCTTGGCGCGCAAAGCACCATTATCGGTGGCGGGCGCTACAATGGCCTGATCAGCATGTTGGGAGGCCCAGATCTACCCGGCGTTGGATTTGCTGGTGGACTCGAACGGTTGCTGCTCACGGTGGACGAGGCACGGGAACAGGAACTTGCTGCCGACCGACTAGATGCGTTTGTGATCGCCATGGGTGACGCCGCGATGGATTTTTCCGTAAAGGTGCTGCAATTGTTAAGGAAAAATGGCATCCGCGCGGATATGGACTATGCGGGTCGCGCCTTTAAGTCACAGCTCAAACTCGCAGACCGTTACCTTGCAAAAGTGGCGCTGATCATTGGCGACGACGAGGTGGAGAAGCAGTCCGTGACACTTCGCGACATGACGAGTAAAGAACAGCAGCTGGTTTCCATAGAGGAATTGATCACGGTGCTGCATAAGTAGCTTTTTAGAAGAAAAAGGAGTGGGATAAGCGTGCAATTTCGTTCTATATTTGCTGGGGAATTAAGTGAAACCCATGTGGGCAAACCGGTTCAACTGGCTGGATGGGTACAAAAAAGGCGTGACCTTGGCGGTGTGATTTTTGTCGATCTGAGAGATCGGACGGGGATCGTGCAACTGGTTTTTCGTCAGGATGTGAATGAAGAAGCACTCGTGAAAGCAGACCGCCTTCGCAGTGAATTCGTGATACAAGTGGAAGGAACCACGGTGCGGAGAGCGCCGGAAGCGGTCAATCCTAAAATTGCCACTGGCACGATAGAAGTGGAAGTCACGAGTCTCACGATCCTAAACAGCGCTAAGACGCCTCCTTTTACCATTGAGGACGATGTTGATGTGGATGAAGCGGTACGACTTCGTTATCGGTACCTGGATCTTCGCCGACCGAAGATGCTAGGCACGATGCGGACTCGTCATCGTATTTACCAACTGATCCGTTCATTTTTGGACGAGCAGGACTTTATCGAAGTCGAAACCCCCATGTTGACGAAGAGCACGCCGGAAGGAGCACGTGACTTTCTCGTCCCCTCAAGGCTGCACCCGGAAGAATTTTATGCCCTGCCGCAATCACCGCAACTCTTCAAGCAACTCTTAATGGTTGGCGGATTTGAGCGGTATTATCAAATTGTCCGTTGCTTTCGCGATGAGGACCTGCGGGCGGATAGGCAACCGGAATTTACACAACTGGATATTGAAACGTCATTTCTTCAGCCGATCGACATTCAGAACATGATCGAGTCAATGATGGCCAGAATTTTTTCTAAGGTGCTTGGGCTCACCATCGAAACTCCTTTTCAAAGACTGACTTATGCTGAGGCGATGGAGCGGTTTGGCTCGGACAAGCCAGATCTTCGTTTTGATATGGAACTGGTGAACCTGTCTGAGCTCTTAAAAGGAACCTCTTTTAAGGTGTTTGCTGATGCGCTCGCAAAAGGCGGACAGGTCAAGGCACTGGTCGCACCAAAGTGCGGCCATTACAGTCGCAAGGAGCTTGATGACCTGGCAAAATATGCGGCGCGCTTCAAGGCAAAAGGACTTGCGTGGATGATCGTCGAAGAGACAGGAGTTCGTGCTCCGATCGCGAAATTTTTCAGCGAGGAAGAGATTCAATCCATTGTTTCCGCCACCAAAGCGGAACCTGGCGACCTGATCCTTTTTGCGGCGGACAAAAAGCAGGTGGTGGCCGATGTTCTCGGTGCGCTGCGGCTTTATTTCGGCAAAGAACTGGGGTTAATCGATGAGTCGAAGTTTGCCTTTTTGTGGGTGGTTGATTTTCCGCTCCTCGAATACGACGAGGATGAAAAACGCCACGTGGCAGTGCATCACCCCTTCACGATGCCTAGAGTCGAGGATCTAGAGCTACTTGATACCAATCCCGGTGCGGTTCGCGCACAGGCCTACGACATCGTGCTGAACGGCTACGAAATTGGCGGAGGATCCATGCGCATCTATGAAAAAGCGTTGCAGGAGCGCATGTTTCGTTCTCTAGGTTTCACGGATGAAGAAGCGAGAGAAAAATTCGGATTTTTACTTGATGCGTTTGAATACGGTACGCCACCGCATGGAGGTATCGCGCTTGGCCTCGACCGTCTGGTGATGGTGATGACTAGCCAGACGTCACTTCGGGATGTGATCGCCTTCCCCAAAACAGCGAGTGGCACCGACCTGATGATGGGGGCGCCAAGCCAAGTGGCGGACGATCAATGGAAAACACTACATTTACAACCTGTCAAAGTGGAAAAGGAGTCATGAACATGATTGATTTGCGTAGCGATACCGTCACGAAACCCATCGAAGAGATGCGAAAAGCCATGTACGAGGCGGAAGTCGGCGATGATGTGTACGGAGAAGACCCTACGGTCCTCAAACTTGAAGCCACTGCGGCCGAAATGCTGGGCAAGGAAGCGGCGCTTTTTGTGACGAGCGGCACGCAGGGCAACCAGGTGGCCGTTTTGACGCATACCAGACCAGGGGAAGAAGTGCTGGTCGAAGATAATGCGCACATTTTTTTCTATGAAGTGGGAGCTATGGCGGCGCTAGCCGGGGTGCAAACGCGGCCTCTGCCAGGAGTAAGGGGCATGGTTCCGGTCCATCGGCTGGAGCAGGCGATTAGGGGCGAGGACATTCACTTTCCTCCGACTCGTCTCATTTGTCTTGAAAATACGCACAACCGCGCGGGGGGAGCCGTCATTCCGCTGGATTACATGCAAGAAGTGCGGCAACTCGCAAATCATTACGGCGTGTCGATTCATCTAGATGGCGCCAGGCTGTTTAACGCCGTAGTGGCAAGTGGCGTATCGGCAAAGGAGTACGCGAGCACCGTGGACTCTGTGCAAATTTGTCTCTCTAAAGGGCTCGGGGCACCAGTGGGATCCCTTCTGGTGGGGACGAAGGATTTTATACTTCGCGCGAGAAAGTGGCGTAAGGCGCTTGGCGGCGGGATGAGGCAGGCTGGCGTCATTGCGGCGCCAGGGCTCATTGCGCTGACCAAAATGGTGGATCGGCTTGCAGAGGATCACGCGAACGCCAAAAAGCTAGCAGCAGGCATCGCGAACATCAGCACGCTCGACGTGAACCCTGACATGGTGGATACCAACATCATCATCGTGGATGTAAAAGGCTGGGAGGAGGCCACGGGCCGTTTGGCGAATGACTTTCTCCTTCGATTAAAAGAAAAAGGGGTGATTGCCACTAGCTTTGGCGGCTCACTGATACGCTTTGTGACACACCTGAACGTGTCCTCGGCGCAAATTGATGAGGCGCTTCAAGCCGTTCAAGAAGTGGCGGGTGGCAGATAAGGGACATGATGGAACTGAGCGGTATTCCGCTGCCAGAACGGATGAGACCGGAGACACTAGATGATTTTGTCGGCCAAGAGCACTTGCTGAAACAAGGGAAATTGCTGCGCAAGCTCTATGATGCGAGGCGGCTTGTTTCCTGTGTGCTCTGGGGGCCTCCGGGAACGGGAAAAACCACATTGGCTAAATTGATCGCGACGCATGCGGAGGCGCATTTTGTGGAACTGTCGGCAGTGGCTTCTGGCGCAAAAGAGCTTCGCGAAGTCTTTCAGACGGCAGCAGAAGAAAAGCGGTTATACGGAATGCCTACCGTACTATTCGTCGATGAAATCCACCGTTATACGAAGACTCAGCAGGATTTGCTTTTGCCTGCAGTGGAGCGGGGAGTCATCTATCTGGTGGGAAGCACCACAGAAAATCCCCGCATCAGTTTGACAAGAGCGCTGCTCAGTCGATTGCAAGTATGGGAACTCTATCGATTGTCAGAAAGTGATGTGGAACAAGCATTAACCCGCGCACTGCACGACGGGGACCTGGGTTTGGGAAAATGGCAAGTTCAGTTTGATGAGGATGCCTGGTCGACCCTGGTTAAAGGTTCGGGGGGAGACCTACGCAAAGCGATGAACGCGATGGAATGGTCCATTGTACACGCCGCGGAGGAGTCGTCGGCCATTGTGACGGTTAGTGCGAGTCACGTAGAAGAAGCGCTTGAAGGCGCACTGGGACAATTTGATGAGTCTATTTATTACGACCAGTTGAGTGCGTTTTGCAAGTCGCTCAGGGGCTCGGACAGCGATGCGGCGCTGTACTGGTTTATGCGCATGGTGCAAGAAGGCGTGGACCCGAGAATACCCGTTCGCCGTCTGATGGTGCATGCTAGTGAGGATGTCGGTCTTGCTAGTCCGCAAGCGCTGGTTCAGGCGGTGAGCGCCATGAATGTGCTAGAATCGGTGGGGCTTCCGGAGGCGCGCATTCCCATAGCGCAGGCCATTATTTTTGTATGCGAGTCTCCTAAGTCCAATTCTGTAGTGCAGGCGCTTGGTCGAGTGGAGGAGGCGCTCAGGCGGTTTCCTCATGCACCAGTGCCGCCGCATCTTGATGATCGCCATTTCTATAAAGATGAGCATGAAAATGCAAACTATTTGTATCCGCATGACTTTCCAGGACATTTTATTGACCAAAGGTATTTGCCCTACGAATTGGGAGATTCAGTATTTTATGAACCGACAGAACAGGGGGCAGAGGCGAGAATTCATCCCAAACGCCCTGGCCGTCACATGAACTTCAATAAATAAGCAATAGTTAGTCATAATATATTCATTTTTGTCTGTGATATAGTGAATTTTAAGGGCGAAGATATAGTGGAAAGCGGGAGAATCAGTAGATGGGCAAGCAAATTTATTTGGATAACGCCGCGACGACCCCGATTCGACATGAAGTGGCAGAGGCAATGCTACCCTATTTGTATGAACAATTTGGCAATCCGTCGAGCATTCATCATACAGGGCAGGTCGCAAGACAAGCGATCGAACAGTCACGCCTGATGGTAGCAGATTATTTGAATGCCGCTCCCGCAGAAGTGGTGTTTACCGCTGGGGGAACAGAAGCGGATTTTCTGGCGCTAACCGGTGTCCTCTTGGGAAGCGGGAAACGCCATCTGATCACGACGCAAATCGAGCATCACGCAGTACTACATACAGGCGAGATGTTGGAAGACCTGGGCTATGAGGTGACCTACGTTCCTCCCATGCGAAATGGGGTGGTTAGCGTTTCTTCCATATTGGAGGCGATTCGCCCTAATACGGGACTAGTCAGTATGATGTGGGTCAACAATGAGACTGGTGCGATTCAACCAGTCAGGGAATTGGCCACCGAACTTGCTGCAAGGCAAATCCCTTTTCATGTGGATGCAGTGCAGGCGCTGGGCATTATGCCCATTGACGTTGCAGAAATACCTGTGTCACTATTATCTTTCAGTGGACATAAGATTTACGGTCCAAAAGGGACGGGCGCGTTATATATACGCAAAGGTACGCCATATCGATCTATGCTTCGCGGCGGTGCGCAGGAGCGCAATCGACGCGCAGGCACAGAAAACGTGGCAGGCATTGTCGGATTTGCGAGTGCGGTGGAACTTTTAAGACAAGAACGTGACGATCGAAATGAATGGGTGAGGAAGTTACGAACGCTGTTTTTGCAAACCTTGCAACAGAGGTTAACTGGATATGAACTAAATTCTCCTGAAGACGGTGTGCCTCATGTGCTGAACTTGTATTTTTCTGGAGTGAACGCAGAGACCTTGCTTATGCGTCTCGATCTGGAGGGGATCGCCGCATCTGGCGGTTCAGCATGCACCGCGGGTTCGGCAGACCTATCCCATGTGCTATTGGCGATGGGATGTAATGAAAAACGGGTTGGCGCTTCTGTTCGCTTCAGTTTTTCCTCGATGAACACCATGGATGAAGTGTCGACGGCAGCGGAGAAAGTGGCGGAGATCGTGATGGATCTGAGAGAGCGTGCTCATCTTTTTGAGATCACGACTAAATCGTAGTGTGGTGGGACATGCTGGTTGATGTGGAATGAATTTGAGAGGAGGCGACGCAATTGGACCGTTGTCCGCAATGTAACAGTAGAGATATTGGGAAAATCGGAAACAATCAATTTTACTGTTGGAATTGTTATATGGAATTTGCGCTCGTTGGCGATGAAGTCAAAATCTATCATGTCGATGAAGACGGGAGTCTAGTCTCCGTAGTGACTGAAGACGTAAGGGAAGATCCGGCTCCTGTCACTTAAAAATAACCTCATGCAAAATAGAATTTGACCTGGGATGATAGACTGTGTTATATTCTCTCTTGTCGCCTTGGTCTTTGTGGCTGAGGACAATGGGCCTATAGCTCAGTTGGTTAGAGCGCACGACTGATAATCGTGAGGTCAGTGGTTCGAGTCCACTTAGGCCCACCATTAGGGGATATAGCTCAGCTGGTAGAGCACCTGCTTTGCACGCAGGGGGTCAGCGGTTCGAATCCGCTTATCTCCATCATTATGCAGTCAGTGAAGACCCGCAATTGCGCGGGTTTTTTTGATTTTAAAGCGCATCCTTTGATTTTCGATCCAAAAATCATTTGGACAGACTAGTTTAGAATTCCATTTGTTTACTTCTCCTCTTTTAGGAGGTATAGTTAAAAGAAATTGATATAATGGGTGATTGCCATTTCAATTAGGGATATTTCTCGCTCATGGGACCAATTGTTTGCGAGATTGCCGGAAGAATTTCTGATCAACTTTTTCGATGAATTCGGAACGATGACTTATTATCGGCCGTCGCCAAGGTTGCCCTTCCCTTTTAGACTTGGGATGGACATAAGCGATCCTATCTTTCAACGTACAGTGGCAAAAAAGGCGTGGGAAAAGAGACAGTGGTATTTGGCTTATGGAGATAAAGAGGCGTTTGGCTTCCCTTATTTTGCTGTGGCATTTTCCATCTTCGATGAGCTTCGCGAATTTCAAGGCGTGTTGACCTTTGCATTTCCTATGAACTTTGTCAACGAGATTGAATCGTTGCATCAGGACAAATCAATTTTACAATGGATCTTGAGACTGGCGGAAAGCACCTTATTTGTCGATCACCAAATTAACTTGTGGACACAATTCAGGGATGTATTCCTGCAGCTTTTTTCTTATCGGGGTGGTGCACTTTTTGCAATTGAGGATGAAACCGTTACCATGTTGGAGTGGTTTGGGAATGTTGATCTCGACGCAGGGGTCAAGGCCATTCTTGAAAAGAACAGTGTGAACATCGTCTCGGGAAATTCGCAAAGTGACGAATTGGAACTGAATTCCCTCATCTGGGATCGTTTTGAGATGGATAAATGGGGAGAACGCGAAGTGCTGTACCTGGCGCGCGAACTCCATTCTACTCGTCATCCGCTGCTAGAGGCATTGCTAGATTTTTTCAGCGTCACACGCCAGGTGGTTTGGCAACGTGAGGAATGGGAACGACTCCACGAAGAGTTGGACCAATCTCAGCGTTTTTATGCGGCACTGGCGGAAATCAACGCGCTGATGTACTCTGCAGGGGAAGAAAAATCACTGCTTACGGACACGTGCCATATTATTCGTAATTATACGAAGGTAAGCGGTTGCTGGGCTTACCAGGTCAAGAATGGCAAGGCAGAACTGGTTAGCGTCGTGATGGACCGTCCAGAATGGGAAGAGGAATTCACTGGAATATTTACGAACTATGTCCGAAAAAACTTATATCATGCCGGGTTTTTACCTTTATTAAATAAAGATCGTCAACCGATCATCGTCAATGACTTTCGAAAACAAAGCCACATTCAATTCAATGAATGGATGTTGTTAATGCGCAAAATTCCAGCCAATGCGATTTGCGCCATGCCCATTGTCAAGGAGGATGAGGTGCAAACCATATTGATGATGATTGGCCCAACAGGCTTTTTCACAAAAAGCGTCAATGAAGTGATCGGGGCTATGGCCAAGCATGTATCCCTTAAGCTGCAGAGTATGGAATTGGAATATAAAACAAAAAACTATCATGATATGATTGAACACATGGCATATCATGATCGACTGACAGGCTTAAAAAATCGTGCTTACCTAGAAGAATGGCTCGATCGAATGCTTCTTTTTGCAAAAGAGAAGGAGTTCTCTATCGGGCTGTTCATATTGGATTTGGATCACTTCAAACCTGTGAACGATCAATTTGGTCACCCTGCCGGAGACGTAGTTTTGATGGAAGTGGCTCATCGCATCCTTCGCACGGTACCAATTGGTGAGGCTGTGCGCATTGGCGGAGATGAATTTGTCGTCGTAATGCAGGGTGATGTAGAGCCTATCGCGATGGCGACATATGCAGAGACCTTGATCAATCTGATCAAAAAACCAATCATGTTTGAGGGTAACTCTTTGATGGTGGGGGCAAGCGTAGGAATGGCATGGTCTAAAGACGCCGGAGTCAATCCCCGGACTCTCTTAAAAAAAGCAGACGAAGCCCTTTATAAGGTCAAACAAAACGGCAGGAATTTCGCGAGTTTTTAAGCATCATCAATTACGGTGGAAAAGGAATTGGCTGCATGAAGCGATGGATAAGACAATTGGCAGGACTTTTCATGATAGCAGCGGTAATTATCGTAGGGATCATCATCGTCCACAATATGGAAACTGTGCAACAAAAACGGCAGAATGTGCTTTCTGCTCAAGCGGGAATTGATGCTTATCGTACGATGGTGCAGCAGTTTCAGGAAAAAACAAAGGTGCGTGCGAATATCGTCTATTATAGCGGCATGGTAACGCATCGTCTTCTTGGTGCGGAAACAGTCCAGATCCTTGCCGCCAATCACAAAGTATACAATGTCACGGTGAATGAGCGCGGCATGATCCAATCGATTCAGCGAACCTCTTGATCCAGAGTAACGCCAAACATTGAGACGTTGGGTGGTTGGTCAGGCACAAGTGCGCCAAAGAACTCTTTTGTGGGCATGGGCTGACTAAAATAAAACCCCTGAAACACCTCACCACCCATCTTTTCAAGCATAGAAAGCTGCTGACTGGTTTCCACGCCTTCGACAACGACATTGAGGTGAAGATCCATCGCCATTTTTATTATGGAAGATAAAATGATTGGGGCACTGGAATTCACCGTCAAGCTTCTTGTAAACGTCTGATCAATTTTGATCTGGTTGATGGAAAGGTCTTTCAGGTAGGCGAACGAGGAGTAACCCGTACCAAAGTCATCCAGTGAAATCTGGATTCCCAACGCCTGCAATTGTGCGATTTTGTCAATGGCATGGTCCTCTTCGTTGAGGAGCACTCGTTCTGTCACCTCAAATGTCAAGCGGTTTGTCCTCACTCCCGCATCCTGAATGATCTGTTTGACATGTTCGACAAAAAAGTGGTCATGAAACTGTACAGGGCTGATGTTGACAGAGAGCGGAATATCGAAATGGGTTTGGTCGAGCCGCTTGGCAAGTAAACACACTTCGTGGAGTATCCAGTATCCGATCGGTATAATTAAGCCCTTGTCTTCTGCAACAGGGATAAATTGGGTAGGGGAAATAAATCCCTGATCGACATGGAGCCAGCGGATGAGCGCTTCTGCACCAATGATTTTGCCGTCTGCCAGACACTCCGGCTGCAGGTAGACATGAAATTCCTGCCGATCCATCGCGTTCAACATCTCTTCCTCAATATCGAACAGCACATCTTTATCAACAAGTGCCCAATACCCCACCGTTTTATCTTTGACAGTGACCGTAGAAATCTCATGGTGAGCACGCCATATCTCTCCGTCAGGTCGTTTGTTGATAAAATACCCCTTCCACCACCCTGCTTTTTTTAGCGATTCGTGCATTTCCGGGTACTTCATTTGGTTCAGGTGCAGTGCAGACGCAAACATACTGGGTTTCTTTCCGAGCATCTCTGCCTTCGTGTAGCCGCTCATTTCTTCAAAAGTTTGATTCGCGTCGATGATGCGCATCGCCGCGTCTGTTAACAAAAACCCTTTGCTGGAATGATTCATCAGGTACCGCAAGCTGTCAGAGACCCAGTGCAAATGCGTCTCCGTGGAAAAGTTTCCGCCATCGTTTAGTGGCTTCTGGCTTTCTCCATACCAGCCGATTTTGTTCTTGCCATCTCGTTTTGCGTTCAGTAATGCCGTATCCGCTTTGTTGAACAAGTCCTCATTCAGCATACCGCAAGCCACGCCCATACTGGCTTGGATGACCAATTGACGGTCAGTGTGAAAAGTCTCTTTAGAAATGCTCTCATGTAATTCTTCGATTTTAGGCAAGGCTTCTTCTTTATCTTTTAAGCCTGGCCAGACGATTACAAATTCGTCTCCCCCCCAGCGAAACGCTTTGGCTTCTTGGGGCAGGTTCGTTTTAATGCGGTGCCCGGCTTCTTGAAGGATCTGATCTCCCAGTTGGTGGCCAAATGTGTCATTGGCAAACTTGAAGTTGTCAAGATCGATCAAAATCATGGCTCCCCGTGCGTACTCCCCTTCCAGCAACCAATCGTTGAAGCTCATCCGGTTCATTAATGAGGTAAGGGGATCGTGGCCACGTTCAAACACGATTCGCAACCTTCTCGCGCTCTCCTCCACGTAGAGAAATAACGGGATGAATAGTCCTAGCAAGTCGATCAGGTCATTGAACTGATCGTATTCCTGATGAATAATCGGCTTGAGGACCACCCATAAGCCGATGCCGATAATGGCCCAATTCGGATTTTTCTTCAGTAAAAACAAGCCAGTCGCCACGATTTCGACAGAAAAAATCACCCAGAAACGCCCGCTTTGAAGCGTCCACGAATGCACGGTAAAAAACAGGATCAGTTGCAAAATAAGCGTGGGGATGCTGCTCCAAACAGCTTTGTTACGGCTGTATAGGATATCCATGTAGACAATGGCAATCACGCCGAAAATCAAGATGTTTAACGGATGGAAAAAAATTTGGATCAGCGTCACCCAAAGGATCGGGAACACAGCTGCAATGATAGACCAAGCCCAGTCGGGAACCCACTTGAATTCCTTGATACGCCGAATTCCTTCGACGGTCTCCCAAAAACCTGTGGTTCCTACAGCCACCCATAAAATAAAAATCAGTTCTATCATTGCAACCTCCTGTATGGCCAGACGATAGCTTTTCGTTAATTAACATGATGAGGCCGATTGCACGAAAATTGTCGTATTTTCTATCTGCCCCTATCATACATTATTTTTTCGTCGATTGAATTTTAGTTTACGCTAATTCAATGGACTCAAACGCGTAGGATTTGCCTGCTATGGTCGCCTGTGATAGGGTAAAGACAGACTCATTTCATGGAGGAATGCCAATTGGTGATCACAACGGGGCGTGTATTACTTGCTGTGGTGGCAGTGGGGGCGCTCTTTTATATGCAACGCAGAGGGCAACGAAAGTCTGAAGAATATTTCAAACGGTTGCAGGAAAAACAACGTCGAGAGGCGCAAGCGCCAATCGATCCAACGGGAAATGACAACGAAGACCTCCCATGAATGATATGATCGCGTGAAGGCCCTCGCATCGTTTGGGGTATTTTGGGGACGAGCCGCATATACTGTGAATGTTCCACCTAGTCCCAGCGCTGATCGGGGGCTTTCCCTTGAAATTGCAGGATTCTAAAGATCGAACGATGTACCTGGCTGCACTCTTTTTCATCGTGTTGGCAAGTCTGGAGCTTGTCGGTGAATTGCGCGGTCTTTTTTATGACATCTGGGTGGTGCTGCGCGCAATCGTCATCCCGCTAGTGCTTGCCTTAATCATCTCCTATGTGCTAAGACCCATTGTGGACTTGCTCGAATCTCGCATGGTACCAAGAGGCATCGGCGTGGTGGTTACCTATGTGGTGGTACTTCTCGTGTTCGCGCTCATGGTGATCAACCTGTTACCCGCCATCGTTGCTCAGGGAAGCGCATTGATTCAACTGTTGCCAAAGTACCTGACGGCGATCAATGGACTCCTGGATCACATGACGATTTTGGCCCGGGTGATGCCAAAAGGGATTCGCATCGGACTCGAGAAAGCGATGGGTACCGCAGAGGCGGACCTCGTCTCGGGATTATCGCACTCCATCAAAGGAGTGCGAGGAATTTTTAATGGTGCGTTCATGGCGCTTATCATCCCGTTTTTTGTTTTTTACTTCATCAAAGATCAGGCGTTTTTTTCCACACTGATCTTGCAACTTTTTCCTAAAAGCAGACAGGCGACAGTGCGAAAAATTCTAACTGGAATTGATGAGTCTTTAGGAAAATACGTGCGTGGACAGTTGTTTGTCATGTTCGCAGTGGGAATCGTAACGCTCGCCGGATATCTCGTGATCGGAATGCCATTTGCTTTATTCCTGGCGCTGTTTGTGGCTCTGACGAATGTGATTCCGTATCTGGGTCCATTTCTAGGCGCCACGCCTGCGCTGATCATGGCGCTCGGCATCTCCCACAGCATGTTGGTGAAGGTGCTCGTCGTCAATCTGATCGTTCAGCAGATTGAGGGTAATGTGCTATCTCCATGGATTATGGGAAAATCGATGAAACTGCATCCGATATTCATCATCCTGGCGGTGCTTTTTGCAGGGCAAATCGGCGGCATCATGGGACTGATATTCGCTGTGCCGGTGCTGGCAGTGGCAAAAGTGATCATTGAACAAATTCAACAGGTTCGAACCTCGGACTCTTGACAATTGCGATCAGTCATCTTATAATCATTTTTGCAGTTTGGTGTCCATAGCGGAGGGGACACACCCGTACCCATCTCGAACACGAAGGTTAAGCCCTCCAGCGCCGATGGTACTTGGACCGCAGGGTCCCGGGAGAGAAGGACGATGCCAGACAAGCGCCCCTAAACGGGGCTTTTTTTGTGTCGCGCGCTGATTAGCACAATCCTCTGGTCAATAAAAGTCTTATCACCGCTTGCCGCAAACGCTTGTTTTTGCTATACTGACTCGCAAATGGTGGCGCAGGAAATGAGTACTGCCTAGCCCGTTCCCAGAGAGTGTGCTCCATAGGCTGCAAGGGCGCATGAACGAAGTAGGCAGGAAGCCAGTCCCAAGACTGTGTGAGTAATCACAACGGGTACGCCCGTTAACGCGTAAGCAAGTGACGCAGGTGATGAATACCTGCGTAATAAGGGTGGTACCGCGTGAAGCTCACGTCCCTTAGGGGAGTCGGGGCTTTTTTTATTTGCCATAAAACAAGTATTGGAAGGATGGTTCTTGAGATGAGGGCGAGTGAATTACGCCGCAAGTATGTGGAATTTTTTAAGGAAAAAGGGCACGATATCATGCCTAGCGCGAGCCTGGTTCCCCAGGACGATGCCTCGCTGTTATGGATCAACAGCGGAATGGCTCCTTTAAAAAAATACTTTGATGGTCGCGTGATACCGACAAATCCACGCATGACAAACAGTCAGAAGTGCATTCGCACGAACGACATTGAGAACGTCGGACGGACAGCACGACACCAGACTTTTTTTGAGATGTTAGGGAACTTTTCCATCGGCGATTACTTCAAACGGGAATCCATCCACTGGGCGTGGGAATTTGTCACCGAGCGACTTGAGATTGAACCGGAACGGCTGTCTGTAACTATCCATCCGGAAGATGAAGAGGCTTTTCTCATCTGGCACCGGGAAATCGGATTGCCAGAAGATAAGATTTTGCGTCTGGAAGAGAACTTTTGGGACATTGGCGAAGGACCATGCGGGCCGAACTCGGAGATATTTTTTGATCGCGGACCGGGAACAGGGTGCGGACGGCCTGAATGCGATGCCAGTTGCGACTGTGACAGGCATTTGGAAATCTGGAACCTGGTCTTCAGCCAGTACAACCACAACCCGGACGGTTCCTACACGCCACTCCCCAAGAAAAATATTGACACAGGGATGGGGCTTGAGCGCACGGCGTCCGTCCTTCAGGGCGTAGCGACTAATTTTGATACGGATTTATTTCGCCCCATCATCGACAAGGCGGCATCGATTCTCGGCGTCCGTTATGGCGAAACAACCGAACAGGACGTGTCCTTAAAAATCATCGCAGACCACGTTCGAACGGTGGTTTTTGCCATCACAGACGGGGTGCTTCCCAGCAATGAAGGACGTGGATATGTCATCCGGCGACTGCTCCGTCGCGCGGTGCGAAACGGCAAAAAACTTGGTTATAGTAAACCATTTTTGCATACGCTGACAGATGTTGTCGGTGAAGTGATGGCAGATTATTATCCTGAAGTCTTAAAGAACAGGGCTCACAATGAAGAAGTCATTCGCCGCGAAGAAGAACGGTTTCATGAGACGCTCGCTGATGGGGAAGCGATGCTTGCTCGTTTGATCGAGCGCCTAGAAACTGAAAATCAAGACGTGATCGCAGGGGAAGATGCGTTCAGGTTATATGACACGTACGGATTTCCGCTCGATCTGACGGAAGAGATCGCAGAGGAAAGCGGGATCGGCGTGGATCGGGATGGATTTGAAAAAGCGCTTGAAGAGCAGCGCACCCGTGCCAGAAACGCGCGCCATGAAGTGGATAGTATGCAGGTGCAAACCGGACTGCTTCGCGACCTGCATGTAAGCAGCCAATTTGTCGGGTACTCGGAATGGACCGCGTCCGCCAAACTGGAGGTGTTAATCGCCAACAACGAGCTAGTGGATAAAGCAGGTCTTGGCGAGCACGTTCAGGTGATGCTAGATCGCACGCCGTTCTATGCGGAAAGCGGTGGACAAGTCGCAGACCAGGGGATGATTTTTGGCAACGGGTTTGAACTTCGCGTGATGGATGTCCAAAAAGCGCCTGGTGGTCAACACTTGCATCACTGCGAAGTGGTGTTTGGCGAAGTCGTCAAAGGCGCCAGCGTAACAGCGGCGATTGACGCCAAAATGCGCTCAGACATTACGAAGAATCACACGGCCACCCACCTGCTTCACAAGGCGCTTCGCGAGGTGCTCGGTGAACACGTGGCACAGGCGGGTTCGCTCGTGCAAAATGATCGCCTGCGCTTTGATTTTTCCCATAATGGCAGCATATCCAAAGCGCAGATGGACCAGGTGGAACGGCTAGTTAACGAGCAGATCTGGCTTGACGAAGCGGTGGAGATTGAGGAAATGGAGATTGGCGAGGCCAAAGGACTCGGCGCGATGGCTTTATTCGGGGAAAAATACGGGGATGTTGTCCGCGTTGTCAAAGCGGGTAGCTATTCGATTGAACTGTGTGGAGGTTGCCATGTGTTGCGGACTGGCCAAATCAACTTGTTCAAGCTCGTCTCTGAAACAGGTATCGGTTCTGGCATCAGGCGCGTGGAAGCGGTAACCGGTGAACATGCGTTTGAATATTTCAAAATGGAGGAAAAACTATTAGTGGCGGTAAGCGAGCAATTGCGTGCTCACCCTGCGCAGTTACCGGAGCGGATCGAGGGGCTGGTGGAGCAAGTGAAGTCGCTCGAAAAGCAATCGTCCGCGCTCCATTTGCAGCTTGGTAAATTCGAGGCATTGCAACTCCTGGATAAGGTCACGACGCACGCCAAAGGGAAAGCGCTCGTCAGCGTGGTCAGTGCAATGGATGTCGATGGTTTCCGCGCCATTGCCGAGGAATTGAAAGCGCGCCAAGCGGATCTATTGCTGTTTTTGCTCGCTACACTTGGCGATAAGTTGCAAATGATCACGGTAGTGCCAAAAGAGTATCAGGCGCATGGCGTACATGCCGGCAAGCTCATAAAGGAAGTAGCAGAA
>JAJYOE010000034.1 GCA_021785975.1 Bacillota bacterium
TTTCGCCGCGCAATGTAAATTTTCTCGCGAAAGACGAACTTTTTAAAGGACCAGTCACTAGTGCGATCATGAAATGGATGTTGGCGTTTCCTGTAAAAAGGGGATCCAGTGATCGCCAGGCTGTAAGAAAATCGATCGACACCTTACATGACGGAAATGTATTGTTGATTTTTCCTGAGGGAACCCGAAAAACCGGCGGGAGGCTGGTAAAAATTGAACGCGGTATCGGGCTTATCGCCATCAAATCGAACGTTCCGGTGATACCGATCTACATTCAGGGGAAGTATAAATTGTTTCGATCTGTTACAATAAAATTTGGCAAACCATTTGATGTGGCTCAGGATGCCTTGTCTAATCAACATAAACGCGACGATACGGATCTTGCGGTGAATTTGATTTGGTCGCGGATGCGGGAACTGATGGAGGAGAGTCAGACTGGTTCAGCAAGTCATTGAGTTGACCGTTGCGTTTCTATTTATGATGGCTGGGATCTGGGTTTTTGGAAATCGCATCAGAAACATGCGTTTTGCCAAGGATAACAAGGCTGGGACAAAATTTGTCAACCGATTTCGATGGGGCGCGATGTTACTCATCATCCCTGCATTTCTGATCGGGTCGTTATACCGTTTGCATGTTTTGTCAAAAATAGTGGCAATTCCATTATATATACCCGTTGTCCTGTACTTTTTCTGGAGCTTGCGTTGGCTGCAACCCTATCTACATGAGGCTAAGGAGGAATCTGATGATGACTGAAGAAAATTTCCAAAATGAGATGGATCACCCGAACCATCGTGAAGGTGATGTGGTGGTAGGCATCGTTACCAAAATTGAATCAGATAAAGTATGGATAGATTTTAAAGACAAGAGCGAGGGCGAGATTCCGACCATCGAGTGGTCTGATATTAAACTCGGCAGTTTGGATGGTGTTACGTCCATTGGTGAGACAGTAAGAGCGGTCATCCTGACACTTGGTGATGACAACAATTCACCCAAATTGTCGCGTAAAAAAGCAGTGGATGAAAGTGTATTTTCCAAACTACAAGAGATGTTGGATCGCGAGGAAGTATTTTCGGTTCATATTCTAGTTGTGGTTAAAGGTGGACTGGTTGCCGATATTGAAGGACTTCGAGCATTTCTGCCTGCGTCTTTGCTCGATGTGAAATTTGTGGAAGATCTTGCGCCATTTGCTGGAGAAGCGATGGATGTGGTCATTTCTGAGCTGGATGTGGAGCATCGAAGGGTCATACTTTCTCGAAAAAAAGTGCTGGAAAAAAGGGAACTGGAAAAACGTAAAGGGCGCTTAAACCAATTTCATCCCGGTGACATTGTGGAAGGAAAAGTGGCGAGATTAACGTCATTTGGCGCATTTGTTGATATTGGCGAAGTGGATGGATTGCTGCATGTCTCAGAGATGGCATGGGGCAGGGTGATGCGTCCTGATGAAGTGGTTCAGGTGGGAGATGAAGTGAGGGTAAAAGTACTTCAAGTGTCACCAGAGGAAGGGAAAATTTCATTAAGCTTGAAAACGGAGGAATCTAATCCTTGGCATCTGGTAGAGCAAAAATTCCATGCGGGCGACATCATCTCTGGGACCGTCAAGCGCTTGTCCTCTTTTGGCGCGTTTGTAGAGATCGGTGAAGGGATCGAAGGGTTGGTACACGTTTCACAAATTGCAAGCCATCGTGTCGCACACCCGTCCGATGTATTAAAATCTGGTGATGTGGTGCAGGTAAAGATTCTCGAAATCAGACCTGAAGAAGGCAGGATTTCTCTGTCTATCCGCGACGCGCAAAAGACTGCAGAACGAAAAACAGTAGCCAATTGGGAGAAGAAGCAGGAGGCGGATTCCCACGGGGCAACGCTAGGCGAACTGGTGGGGGATGTACTTCGCGAAAAATTCAAATTGTAATTGACGATTTTGTGACTGCTTGTCATAATATCGACGGGACGGGAGGTGTCCATGTTGCCAAAAATAATAGCAGTGCACCCCGGATCATTGGCGGAAGAACTGGAATTTGAACCAGGGGACGAACTGCTAACCATTAATGGTCAACCGATCCGCGATATTGTGGACTTGCAGTTTGCCCTAGCGGGTGAAGAATTGGAATTGGTAGTGAAAAAAACAAATGGTGAAGAATGGGCCATCGTAGTGGAAAAAGAGTATGATGAATTGCTCGGTGCCGAATTTGAGCACCCCACTATTGATCGGATTCATCTTTGCCACAATAAATGCGTGTTTTGTTTTGTCGACCAAATTCCGAAAAACATGAGAAAAACCTTGAACATGAGGGATGACGATTATCGGCTTTCCTTTTTGCACGGGAATTTTGTGACCCTTACCAATCTTAAAGCTGGCGAGTTGGAACGCATCGCAGCACTGAAAATGTCGCCCTTAAATATCAGTGTTCATACCACAAATCCTGAGTTGCGTGTAAAAATGCTGGGGAACAACCGAGCCGGCGAGATATTGGATCAAATTCGCTATTTGGCGGATAATGGAATAGAAATGAATACGCAAATTGTACTTTGCCCAGGATGGAATGACGGTGCAGAACTTGATCGCACGATTGAGGAGCTTGCCGAATTTTATCCTGCCGTGAGGACGTTGTCAGTAGTTCCCGTCGGCCTCACACAGCACCGGGAGGGACTAGTCGATTTACGCCCTTGTACTGGTGATGAGGCGGCTAAAATGACGGAACAATTACTGATTTGGCAAGATCGGTTGCGCGAAAAGCTTGGCGCCAACTTTGTTCATGCTGCTGACGAGTTTTATGTCATAGGAAAACGAACAGTGCCACCTGCCAAGTATTATGATGAATTTGCGCAAATTGAAAACGGCGTGGGGATGATACGAACCTTTTTGGATGAGTTTGCTCGGATTGAACCGGAAATTCCAGAGCGATTAGCTCAGCCGAGAAAAGTGGCCGTAGTCACAGGAGTTTCTGCAATGGATGTGATCAACGAGAGAGTCGAGCGTTTGAATCAGGTCGAAGGATTACACGTAGATGTTTATCCCGTAGTGAATGAATTTTACGGGAACCAAGTGACTGTGACAGGGCTCGTGTGTGGAAGTGATATTGTCAAGCAACTTCGCCATCAGATTCATGCACAGGAACTGATTTTACCAGATGTGATGTTAAAAGAAGACAGTGATGTTTTTTTGGATGATTACACACTTGAGCGTGTGCAAGAGGAAATTGGGGTGCCGGTTCGCATTGTGCCGACCACGGCTAGCGGACTGATCTATGGTGCCTTGGGAAAAACAAGCCGATTGCCCAGACGAAAGCGATATGAATCCACCCTGGATAAGGCTTCTTCGTCACTGTACTAAGGAGTGGTTCTGTTGTCGATTCCTATTATGGCTATTGTTGGCCGACCGAATGTAGGAAAATCTACCTTATTTAATCGAATTATTGGTTCTCGACTCGCTATTGTGGAGGATCGTCCCGGGATTACGAGAGACCGGATCTATGCAGCTGCCGAATGGCTGTCAAGACCTTTTCGAGTGGTGGATACAGGCGGTCTTGAAGTGGGCGAAATGGATGAGATCACTAAACGCATTCGTGCGCAAGTGGAGCTGGCCATTGATGAAGCTCAGGTGATCGTTTTTGTCGTAGACGGAATCGCCGGAATTACTCCTGCCGATGAAGAAATTGCGCAGTGGTTGAGAATATCGCAAAAACCAGTGATCATTGCGGTGAATAAACTGGATAATCCGAAGCGAATATCACTCGTATATGATTTTTATTCTCTTGGATTTTCTGATACCATTCCCATATCGGCGGAACACGCGACGGGAATCGGCGATTTGCTGGAATCGGTGTTTCACCATTTTCCTGACCATCAGGAAGATATCACGGATGAGGACGCTATCAAAATTGCAGTGATTGGAAGGCCGAATGTGGGAAAGTCGTCGATCGTCAATTCCATGCTCGGTGAGGATCGTGTACTTGTCAGCGATGTGGCAGGAACGACAAGGGATGCGATTGATACCGCATTTGAACTGGACGGTCAACCCTTTCAAATTATTGATACCGCAGGCATGCGCAAGCGCGGAAAAGTATACGAAGCCACAGAAAAATACAGCGTGTTGCGTGCGCTGCGCGCGATAGAGAGAAGCGATGTGGCAATCCTTGTGATCGATGGTAAAGATGGCATTATTGAACAAGATAAACACATTGCAGGTTATGCGCTTGAAGCGGGTAAAGCCATCGTGGTAGTAGTAAACAAGTGGGATATTGTCGAAAAAGACGAAAAGACAGCGCAAGAGTTTGAGAAAAAATTTCGATCTCATTTCCCTTTTCTATCGTGGGCACCCATCTTGTTTGTTTCGGCGAAAACGGGGAGAAGAGTAGTGAGTGTGCTGGAGACCGTCGTGATCGCGGCGCAGAATCACTCGCATCGCATCTCGACATCTACTGTCAACACACTCATTCAGGATGCGGTGGCGATGACTCCGCCGCCAACGGATAAAGGAAAGCGCCTCAAGATTCTTTACGCAACCCAGGTGAGCGTAAAACCTCCTACGTTTGCCGTATTTGTCAATCACGCGGAAATGATGCATTTTTCCTATGAGAGATACCTTGAAAACAGGCTTCGCGAAGCTTTTGGATTTGTTGGCACTCCAATACGACTGGTCATCAGGCAACGCGAATAAAAAGGAGGGGTAATGATGGGAGTTATCAGTCTGATACTGGCATATCTCCTCGGTTCAATCAGTACCAGCTACATTGTGGGCAAGGTAGTTCGCGGTGTGGATATCCGCGATCACGGTAGCGGCAATGCCGGCGCCACCAATACGCTTAGAGTGCTTGGCTGGAAAATGGCGATCATTGTGCTGCTCGGGGATATTCTTAAAGGTGTTCTCGCGATTGCGTTTGCAAGTCTGGTGACCGGAGGATCACCTGCTTATGTGAGTCACATTTATATGGCCCTTGCCGGGCTATTAGCCATTCTCGGGCACAATTGGCCAGTGTTTTTCCAGTTTCGTGGCGGTAAAGGCGTAGCAACGACCATTGGCGTTCTCGCGGTGCTCAGCTTTATGCCAGCACTTTATGCGGGACTCCTTGCGATCGTGGTGATTTTGTTGACGAGATACGTGTCGCTGGGGTCGCTTGTTTTTATTACCTTTACATTCATATTTCAATTTTTTATGCATATTCCAGCTACCTATATCTGGGTCACGCTGATCATTGGGATTCTTGTGTATTGGAGACATCGCGAAAACATTGACCGATTGCTTCATGGCAAGGAAAATCGTATATTTTCCCGATGATTAATTGTATGCTCATAGGGAGTGAGGAAATTGCCAGACTGGTCAATTGCTGTGGTGGGAGCTGGTAGTTTTGGTACAGCTCTTGCGTCGCTATTGGCGGAACGCCACCACGTTACCCTGGTGGCAAGGAACAGCGAAGTAGCGGACGAAATTAATCAGTTTCATCAGAATACCCGGTACCTCCCGACAGTGGCGCTTCACTCATCGCTGTGCGCAGTTAATCACTTTAGTGCAGTAAAAAACCCGAAACTAGTAGTTCTTGCAGTACCATCGCATGCAATGCGACGGGTCGCTAAAGGCATTAGTCCTGATATTACGCCTGATGCCAGTGTGGTCCATGTGACCAAGGGCTTGGAAGTGGCAACGTTGAAACGGATGTCTGAAGTGATCTTAGACGAGTTGCCACAGTTAGAGGGCAATCGATTGGCGGTGCTTTCAGGGCCCAGCCACGCAGAAGAATTATCGGTGGGACTTCCCACTACGATGGTGGCGGCAAGTCAGTCACAAGCGATGGCAGAACTCGTACAGGAATTGTTTATGGGCCGTAATCTCAGAGTCTACACTAATCCAGATGTGACAGGCGTAGAATTAGGCGGATCGCTGAAAAACATAATTGCGCTTGGTTGCGGCATATCGGATGGCTTGCAATATGGCGACAATGCGAAGGCAGCACTACTCACGCGCGGTATGGTGGAGATAACGAGGCTCGGCTTGAGTATGGGAGCGTCTTTCAGCACTTTTTCAGGATTAACGGGGATTGGCGACCTGATTGTAACGGGAACCAGCAAACACAGCAGAAACTGGAAAACCGGCTATTTGCTTGGACAAGGACTGTCATTGCAAGCAGCATTGGATCAAGTGGGCATGGTCGTAGAAGGTGTAAAAACCACTCAGGCAGCCGTCCGTCTAGCCAATCAATATCATGTTCACATGCCAATCGCTGAGGCGATCTATCAAGTGTTGTTCGAGGGGAAATCACCCAAAACGGCGGTGGAAGACTTGATGGGGCGAACAAGGCGACATGAGGTGGAAGAATTCATCCAGGAATCAACTCTCCATTGGCAATTACCTTAAAGTTATTTTGCATTTCCATACATGAAGGGAGTTTCTACAATGAGCCAAATACCAGCCAACTTAAAATTTACGAAAGAGCATGAATGGGTACGACTCGAAGGCAACCGGGCGTACGTGGGCATTACAGATTTCGCACAGCATGAACTTGGGGATATCGTATTTGTGGAAATTCCTGATGTAGGTGCAGAACTTACGGCTGGAGAAACATTTGGTACTGTAGAGTCTGTGAAAACAGTATCCGATCTGTACGCTCCACTTAGCGGTAAAGTCGTGGAAGTTAACCAGTCTCTAATTGATCATCCAGAACTTGTGAATACTGCGCCTTACTCTGAGGGGTGGATGGTGCTTGTGGAAGTGTCAGCACCTGATGATGTCAAAGAATTGATGGATGCACAGGCGTATACGGCGCATCTCGGGGAATAATCAAACCGATGAGCACGATGAAAAAGTTCCGGCTTCTGGATACGGGACGATTGTCTGGCGCCATGAATATGGCACTTGACGAAGCGATTTTGGAACACGTTGCGAAAAACAAAAGTCTGCCAACCATTCGCTTTTACGCCTGGGAGCGACCCACTTTATCGTTGGGCTATTTTCAACGGTTTCTACGCGATGTGAACATGGATGGCATCAAGAACAAAGGATTTGATTTAGTCAGGAGAATGACCGGTGGAAGAGCAGTTCTTCACGATCAGGAACTTACATATAGCGTAATAATACCTGGGGATCATGAATGGGCTAAAGCGTCGGTGGTAGAATCATATCACTATCTTTCCTTTGCACTGCGCGACGGGTTTAGGAACTTGGGAGTGGAAGCGGAAATTGTCTCGCTGGCTGACGAAGATAAGCGGGAAGCACTACCAGCTGCTGGCTCCGCGGCCTGTTTTGATTCCCCATCGTGGTACGAATTAGTGGTCGGAGGAAAAAAAATAGCAGGAAGCGCGCAAGTGCGAGCGCATGATGGTCTCTTACAGCACGGATCATTACTGTTAGATATGGATGTGGATGATCTGTTTTCTGTGCTGAAATTTCGCTCGGTTGAACTGATGAACAAATCAAAAGAAGATTTTTTAACACGTGCGGTGAGTGTCAAGCAATTAACCGGCAAAAATATAACTTGGGATGAAGCAACCAAAGCTTTTGCTGATGGGTTTCAAAGCGGACTTGGCATTGATCTAGTATCCCAAAGATTATTGGATGAAGAGTGGGAATTGGCGAAATCACTCGCCAGGGACAAGTACAGCACAGAAGAATGGACAAAAAGAAGATAAGCATACGCCATTGATAGTATCCATAGATTGATACTAATGCCCCCTTTCACGGCAGACGGGAAGGGGGCATTAGTACGTTCACAGGGCAAATAGTCATATTGGGCAAATCACATCATACATATGATAATGTCCCAGCGGGGACGATCACACAGTAGGTGTGTCGACGGGCGCTCGTGAGAAGATTTTTGCTGCGTGTGCGCTGTTTGCATAATGAAGGAGGGATTCGCGTGGACCAAATTAATCTTTTCCAGGATATTGCGGAGCGGACTGGCGGCGATATCTATCTGGGTGTCGTTGGCCCCGTAAGGACTGGAAAATCAACGTTTATCAAAAAATTCATGGAATTGGTCGTTCTCCCTGGCATTCACGATGAAGCAGAGCGGGCGAGAGCGATCGACGAATTACCGCAAAGTGCGGCTGGACGCACGATTATGACGACAGAACCAAAGTTTGTGCCAAATGTAGCCTCCACAGTGACCGTGACGGAAGGATTAACAATCGCAGTCCGACTCGTTGATTGCGTGGGGTATGCAGTGCCTGGGGCAAAAGGTTATGAGGATGAAAACGGTCCGAGAATGGTGACCACACCGTGGTTTGACGACCCTATTCCGTTTCAGGATGCGGCTGAGATTGGGACAAGAAAAGTGATTTCCGACCACTCCACCATAGGACTGGTGATTACTACAGACGGATCTGTAGCTGAAATTCCACGAGCCAGTTACATGGAAGCTGAAGAAAGAGTGGTATTGGAACTTAAAGAGTTGGGAAAACCGTTTGTGATGGTGGTCAATTCTGTCCATCCCTATGATCCGCAGACACAATCGCTGCGTGCAGAACTGTCTGAGCGTTACGATATTCCGGTCGTGGCATTATCCTGTGCGACGATGGGGAGAGAAGATATCTATTTGGTCATGCGAGAAGCGTTGTTTGAATTTCCTGTTCGCGAAGTGAACGTTAATTTACCTGGTTGGGTGATGGTGCTTGATTCAGATCATTGGTTGCGTAGAGAGTTTGAAGCAGCCGTTCGCGACACCATCAAGGACATTAAGCGGCTTCGCGATGTGGACCGTGTGGTGGGTCATTTTAGCGAGTTTGAATTTATTGCCCGTTCTGCGCTCGCGGGAGTCGATATGGGACAAGGCACAGCGGAAATTGAACTGGAAGCCCCCGATGCACTTTATGATCAAATTTTGACAGAAGTGGTGGGGGTCGAGATCAGGGGAAAAGACCATTTGCTCAAATTGATGAAAGACTTTACGACTGCCAAGAGAGAATATGACAAAGTGGCCGATGCGCTCCGCATGGTGAAGTTGACTGGATATGGTATTGCTCCACCGGTGCTTGAAGAAATGTCGCTGAACGAACCGGAACTGATCCGCCACGGATCGAGGTTCGGCGTCAGGTTAAAGGCAACGGCGCCATCCATTCACATGATCCGCGTCGATGTGGAATCAGAGTTTGCTCCGATTGTCGGTACGGAAAGACAGAGTGAGGAACTAGTCCGTTACTTGATGCAAGACTTTGAGGAAAACCCGACAAAAATCTGGGATTCAGATATCTTTGGCAAGTCGCTTTCTGCAATCGTACGAGAAGGCATCTCAGGGAAGTTGTCTTTGATGCCTGAAAATGCACAGTACAAATTAAAAGAAACGCTTCAGCGCATCATCAATGAAGGAAGTGGCGGACTGATCGCTATCATTCTTTAGTAGCTAATTACTACATACACCCTCAACAGGGTGTATTTTTTTATGAATAAAAAGAAATCAAGTATAAGCGGGAATATAGTTGGATAAAAATAAAGTTAGCATTAGAAAATAAAACCAGTTTGAGAGGAAGATTCAAAGTGAATAAGTCGCAGTTAATAGCCAGGGTGTCAGAGCAAACTTCTATGACCAAAAAAGAAGCTACGCAAATCGTCGATGCGACACTGTCAGTGATCCAATCAGCCTTGCAGTCGGGGGATAGTGTGCACTTGACCGGGTTTGGGAATTTTGAAGTGAGGCTTAGAAATGCAAGGCGAGGGAGAAATCCGTTGACAGGTGAAGAGATTCAAATAGCAGCCTCAAAAATTCCTGCGTTTCGGGCAGGGAAAACGCTTCGTTCTGCCATCCAATAGTCATAAGCAGGAATTGGGGTCAATAAAAGAGAAGTAACGATACACAAACATGTTACAGGGAGGAAAAACATGGTGGATCGTTACAATTTTGCCGCTTCAGTAGAGGAATACGCGAAATCGCATGGCGATCAGATTGCTGTCTTTATGCACACACCTAGCGACGATGCAAGCATTACTTACTCGGAATTGACTAAAGAAGCTGCGAAAGTACACACAGCGCTTGTCAACGAAGGGTTACAAGCTGGGGATCGAATTTTGGTCTTGCTCACCAGAGGGCTATATTCGTACGAGATTTATTTAGGGTTGAACCGTATGGGGGCAGTCACGTTGCCTGCGTCAGAAATGTTGAGAGCCGGAGATATCGGATACCGCGTCAGACATGCGCAAGTGAAAGCGGTAATCACCGCCCCCTACATAGCGGATGAAGTGACGGCAGCGCTAAAGGATTCTCCTAATGTCAAACGTTTTATTGTTGACGGCGAGCATGAAGGGTTTGTTAATCTTTTCACTTTAATGAAAGCGCTTGATGAAGAATCCTTGTTACCTCCAGCAGACACCGATGCAAGTGATATGGCATACATCTCCTATACATCGGGTACCACGGGTGGCCCCAAAGGAGTAGTGCATGTTCACGGTTGGCCAAGAGCTCACGTGGCTAATGCCGCCACCTATTGGTTTGATGTCAAACAAGGGGAATGGGCATGGGCCACTGCAGGACCAGGTTGGGCAAAATGGGTTTGGAGCCCTTTTACCTCTATCCTTGGCAAAGGCGGTACCGCCTTTGTGTTCACAGGTCGTTTTGAGCCTGAAGTATTTTTAGAAATATTGGAGAAGTACCCGATTGGCCTTTTTTGTTCGACGCCTACAGAATATCGCCTCATGGCAAAATCGCCGAAGATTGAAAGTTGGCAACCAAAAAGTCTACGAAGCGCAGTTAGCGCTGGAGAGCCATTGAACCGTGAAGTAATTGATACTTTTTATCGCCGTTGTCAAGTGATGGTTCGGGACGGATATGGCCAAACGGAGAATTCCCTGCTCGTTTCGACGCAAGCTGGGATGGAAGTAAAAAAAGGTTCGATGGGCAAACCGTCACCTCATCATCAGGTGGCCATCATTGATGAAGACGGACACCCATTACCTGTTGGAAGCATTGGGGATATTGCGGTGCATCGTTCTGCGCCCACCTTGTTTAAGGAATATCTTTACGATGAGGAACGGACAGCTAAAGCGTTTCGTGGGGAATACTACGTCACAGGAGACTTGGGGCGTTTTGATGAGGATGGCTACATTTGGTTTGAAGGCCGGGCTGACGACATCATCATCAGTGCCGGATATACCATTGGCCCTTTTGAAGTGGAAGATGCGTTGGTTCGTCACCCATCGGTGGCAGAGTGCGCAGCGGTGGCAAGCCCTGATCCCGAGAGAGGACATATTGTGAAAGCTTTTGTGGTGTTGAAGCCAACTATTGAAGGAACAGAGGAACTCGTGGAAGAACTTCAAAATCACGTAAAAACGACGACGGCACCTTACAAATATCCGCGTGAAATTGAATTCGTGAACCAGTTGCCGAAAACGACCAGCGGGAAAATACGCAGAGTGGAATTGCGTGCACTGGAGCGTCAACGCAAGGCATTTCCCGCGAAATAAGAAAGAAAGCCAAACCTCGCTGGATTTCGACGGTTTACGATGATGATTGCGCGAATCCTGTAATATCATCGCCAAACCTGGAGCTTGAAATCTGGCGAGGTAATTGGTATACTAAAACACGCCTTCAGAGCATCGGGATGTAGCGCAGCCTGGTAGCGCGCTACCTTGGGGAGGTAGAGGTCACGGGTTCGAATCCCGTCATTCCGACCAGAACAATCAGCCTGCTTTGTCGGGCTGATTTTTTGTAATTGGCAATGTCGCAAAATGTAAAATAGAAAATGTAGGTTTGATGGAAGGTGGAATCGAACATGGACACTGAAGATTATGTGGCGATTAAAGCAAAAGTGAGCGGTGTGCAGGTGATTGGACTGACTCGTGGCCAAGACACCAAATTTAATCATCTTGAAAAATTGGACAAAGGAGAAGTGATGCTGGCGCAATTTACAGAGTACACTTCGGCCATCAAAGTCAGGGGACCTGCACTGATTTACACCAAACACGGCGTCATTGACACCGAAGAATAGTGTTGATTCTAAGATAGCGTTTCTGTGTTATAATGAACGCGCTGATTGAATTTATACCGTCATCAGGAGGTGAGACAAGATGACCATCGATCGGGAAACGAACGGAATTGAAAAGTTGCTTCACCTTCAGGAATTGCAGCAATTTGTGGAAAACAATATTGCCAACCAGTATTTACGTGATGAATTTATTTTACCAGTTTTATCGAGATTGCAATTATTTTTAGGGGCAATGGTTTTATCAAAATCCGGATTGACGCAGAGGGTTCGGGAACGGTTGCTCGCTGCCATGATGATGATTTATCATGGGTTGTCACTTCATGAAGAAGTGTCTGAAGACATCGCTCATGAAGAGAGACGGCGTCAATTGACAGTGCTTGGTGGAGATTACCTTAGCAGCTTATTTTACAAACTAATGGCAGAAACGGAACATATAGAAATGATTCGCGTATTTTCTCGCGCGATAGTGCACATTAATGAGGCAAAAGTTTCGCTTCACAAGGCATTTTTTGATGGAAGTTATAATGAGTTCAATTATCTGTCAGATGTGAGAGTAATCCATGGGGCTTTAATTCAGTCACTCTGTGATATATTTATTCCGGGCGAACAAATGACTGCGTTTGTGAACGCTGCGGTTGAAGCTAGTGTATACGATCAGGAACTGAGCAAACACAACGAAGTGAAGGGCAAGACCCTTGCCAATGCCATATTGGGTAAGGTCATGTCAAACGAAGAAAGACGCCAGTTCAGTGCGCTAACGCCAACTAATTCTGCTGCGGAAAAACGCTATCTGTCGCTTCATATCAAATATGGCACCTTATCTCATGTCATTCAGGGTTTTCGAGAGGCCATTTCCAGACTCAAAGAGATTTCAATTGATCTTTTTGGGGTGGAAGGTTGGGACATCATCGAACAACTGTTTCATCCACTAGAACTAGTGGGACATGAAGGGAGGCCATATGTAGAAAGGGGCTAGCTTCGTGGAAGAATTTAGCGCATCTGCAAAGTCGGAATTTGTACATCAGGTTTTTTCAAACATTGCAGGTAAGTACGACACGATGAATTCTGTTCTCAGTTTCTATCAGCATAAGGTATGGCGGGATTTTGCGATGGAGAAAATGGCAGTTAGTCGTGGAGCAAGTTGCCTCGATGTTGCTACGGGAACAGGGGATTGGGCCATTGCCTTAGCCGATGAAGTCGGTGATAAAGGGTATGTCGTGGGATTGGATTTTTGTGAGGACATGCTTGAAGTGGCAGGGCCGAAAGTGGAACAGGCTGGTATCAGTGACTACACTAAATTGATGCATGGCAATGCGATGGATTTACCGTTTAATGAAGGAACCTTTGATTATTCCACGATCGGATTTGCACTTCGCAATGTTCCGGATGTTCTCCAAGTAGTGAAGGAAATGGCCAGGGTGACCAAACCTGGCGGTATGGTAGTATCACTTGAATTATCCAAGCCCATGTGGAAGCCGTTTCGACAATTATATTATTTCTACTTCTATAAAATTCTTCCGAAAATAGGGAAATTAGTGGTGGGGGATCCGGAGGCCTATGAATGGTTGCCGCGCTCACTGATCAATTTTCCTGACCGCTATCAATTGGCAGAAATATTCCGTGAAGCCGGTCTGGAACGAGTGAAGCACTATGCATTATCTGGCGGAATTAGCGCATTGCACATTGGATACAAGCCTATGAATTAGTCGCGCGAGTTTCATTGAAGATTGTATTTGTCTCAAAAGGTGTGAAGATTTTTCGTGAATGTAAGTGATCTTTATTCGAATCTTGAAAGTGATTTGGCCTATGTGGAGACACAGCTTAATCACCAACTTAGTTCCATTCAGCCAATTCTTGAAGAAACATCTTTACATTTGTTACAAGCTGGTGGCAAGCGATTGCGACCAGTTTTTGTCTTGTTATCGGGAACCTTCGGGTCCTACGATCGAGAGAAATTAACAAGAGCCGCCGTGGCGCTTGAACTGATTCATATGGCTACGCTGGTTCATGACGATGTCGTCGATAACGCGGATACCAGACGAGGCAGACCTACAGTAAAAGCGAATTATGGGAATCGAATGGCCATGTACACCGGAGATTTTATCTTTGCTCAGGCATTATCCGTACTGTCTGAAATCCCAAACATAGAAATGCATAAGAAGCTTTCTATGGCGATTGAACGAATGAGCGTTGGTGAGATTGAACAGATCCACGATCTTTATAATTTTCAGCAAAGCATGCGCAAATATTTAGTGAGAATCCGTAGGAAAACAGCGCTTTTAATTGAGATGTCCTGTATGTTAGGTGGTGTAGTATCCGGGGCAAATCCGTCTTACGTGAATGCGCTCAGGCGTTTTGGTTATCATGCCGGAATGGCATTTCAAATCACAGATGACCTGCTTGACTTTACTGCTTCCGAAGAAAAATTAGGTAAGCCGGTAGGAAGCGATTTGAGGCAAGGAAATATTACGGCCCCGACACTATTTGCACTTAGGGATTCGCAGGTAGGAGATCAACTTCGAAATTTACTTGCTGAAACTGTGACGGGCGGTGGATTTGCAAGGCCTGATCGCATGGAGCAGATACTGGCGCTCATTAAGTCAAGTAAAGGAATGCAATGTGCTCAGGAAATGGCTGATCGCTATTTACAAAAGGCAAATGATGCGTTAATGCTGTTACCAGCTACAGAAGAAAGGTACACACTTTTGGCGATGTCCAAATTTATTAGCAGGCGGGATCATTAATCATTTTATTTGAATCCCAGCCTTCGTCTTGTTACAATGTTACCCGGGCTAATTCTTTACTACATATTCAGAAAGAGGTATGTTCAGATGGAAAGAACATTTGTAATGGTCAAACCAGACGGTGTACAACGCGGATTGATAGGCGAAATTATTCGTCGTTTTGAATTAAAAGGGTTGAAGTTGGTCGGTGGGAAGCTCATGAGCGTCAGTGTTGAACTTGCCGAAAAGCATTATGCTGAGCATAAAGAGAAGCCTTTTTTTGGAGAGTTGGTGTCTTTTATCACTTCCTCCCCAGTATTTGCTTTTGTGCTTGAGGGAGATCATTCCATTTCTATAGCCAGAAGCATGATGGGCAAGACTAACCCTGTCGATGCACTTCCAGGAACGATTCGCGGTGATTTTGGTGTCAGCATGGGGATGAACCTGATTCATGGCAGCGATTCGCCTGAAAGTGCGGCGCGTGAAATTTCGCTTTGGTTTAATGATAGTGAACTGTTGTCGTACGAAAAAGCCATCTCCAAGTGGATTTAATTGGTATTTTGGAAAAGGGGGCGCGAAGTAGTTTGATTATCACATGCTTCGTGCCCCGTCTTTATTTTAGAATCATCACAAATGGGTGGAACAATGGCTCAAGACTATAGTTGGTTTATTGAAAATTTTCGAAGAGAAACTGGTATAGATTTAGAGAAGTACAAACGTCCTCAAATGGAGAGACGGTTGACTGCGTTATGTACAAAAAGAGGGTTTCAGAACTTCGGTGAATATTTGAGTGCAGCCACCAAAAACCCTAGTTTAATGGACGAATTACTGGACCGTATGACGATTAACGTTTCGGAGTTTTTTAGAAACAAATCGAGATGGGATGCGCTTGCAGAACTGATTCCTACTCTGGCAAAAAACAACCGCTTGAGAGCGTGGAGCGCTGCGTGCAGTACCGGCCAGGAACCTTATACACTGATGCTTCTATTATCGAAATTCATGCCTATCTCAGGAGTATCTTTACTCGCCACGGATATTGATGATCGTGCACTCAGGGTTGCAAGAGAAGGAATATATAAAGAAGAGGAATTGCTTCCAATTGAACAGAATTTGCAAACCAAATTTTTTCGAGAAGTAAATAGTTCACAACAACAGGTTTCGGAAGAACTTCGTTCTCGAATTGAATTTAAGAAACACAATTTGCTTGAGCAGCCATTTGAGAGTGACTTCGATTTGATTATCTGTCGCAATGTGTTGATTTACTTTACAGACCCTGCAAAAGATATTTTGTATCACAAGTTTGCTCAAGCATTGAGAAGTGGCGGTGTGCTATTTGTGGGTAGCACAGAACAAATTTTCCATGCAGAGACTTATCGATTAAAGCAGATACAGCCATTTTTTTACCAAAAGATGTAGGAGTAGAAAATATAGGTATGAACTTGTGAACTTGCGCAATTTGGCGCTTTATTGTATAATTTTTATCGCTGTTACAATTCATGCGGATGTAGTTCAATGGTAGAGCGTCAGCTTCCCAAGCTGAAAGTTGCGAGTTCGAATCTCGTCATCCGCTTCCCGGAAAACCTTGAGAAATCAAGGTTTTTT
>JAJYOE010000035.1 GCA_021785975.1 Bacillota bacterium
GTCTCTGAAACAGGTATCGGTTCTGGCATCAGGCGCGTGGAAGCGGTAACCGGTGAACATGCGTTTGAATATTTCAAAATGGAGGAAAAACTATTAGTGGCGGTAAGCGAGCAATTGCGCGCTCACCCTGCGCAGTTACCGGAGCGGATCGAGGGGCTGGTGGAGCAAGTGAAGTCGCTCGAAAAGCAATCGTCCGCGCTCCATTCGCAGCTTGGTAAATTCGAGGCATTGCAACTCCTGGATAAGGTCACGACGCACGCCAAAGGGAAAGCGCTCGTCAGCGTAGTCAGTGCAATGGATGTCGATGGTTTCCGCGCCATTGCCGAGGAATTGAAAGCGCGTCAAGCGGATCTATTGCTGTTTTTGCTCGCTACACTTGGCGATAAGTTGCAAATGATCACGGTAGTGCCAAAAGAGTATCAGGCGCATGGCGTACATGCCGGCAAGCTCATAAAGGAAGTAGCAGAAGGGGTAGGAGGCTCAGGCGGTGGCAAGCCCGATATCGCGCAGGCAGGAGCAAAAGATCCTGCAAGGTGGGAAGAGGCACTGAATCTCGCTAAAAAAGCGGTGGATCGCTTACTTGCGTAGTAATATTCGCATTTTTTGCAATACCCGTTTACAATAGGGTTATGATTCGCGAGTGGGGGGATTTTTGTGTCATCTTTTGAAGAGACGATGCAATTTCGCTTGCGTCCTGATGAACCGACCCGCGCTGAACGGGTATTGCTCTTAGCCTATGAGGCTCTAACCGAGAAAGGCTATAATCCCATTCATCAAATTTCCGGATACCTGATTTCTGGTGATCCTGCGTATATCACCAGTTACAAGGATGCGCGCGATGCGATTCGGCGCGTGGAACGCGATGAATTGATCGAAGAGTTGGTCAGGTTCTACCTGGCTACTAAATTGCCATGAAAATCATGGGGATTGATTATGGCGATGCCAGAATCGGGTTGGCTTTGAGTGATGATTTGCAGATCACGGCGCAGGGATACGATGTGCTCGAAGTGAAGAAACATCGCAATATCGTTGAAAACATAGCGAAAATTGCAGAAGTCGAACATGTATCCCTGTTTGTGATCGGGCTGCCAAGGAATATGAATGGCACGTATGGAGAACGAGCGGATATCACTCGCGAATTTGGCGAGAAGTTGACTTCCTACACGGCTATTCCTGTCGAATGGATGGACGAACGCCTCACCACCGTCAGCGTGAACCGAATGCTCGTTGAAGGCAATGTCAGTCGTCAGAAGCGCAAAAAAGTGGTGGATAAACTGGCAGCGGTGTTGATTTTGCAAACCTATCTAGACCGCAGCAAAGGGAGGCCTTGACTTGCTGGATGATCTGTTAATGGGGCAAGTGATACTTAATGATGAGCAGGGAAAAGAAGAGACATTCAGAGTGGTACGCGTGCTTGAGATGCAGGAGAAGCATTACGTGCTGCTGCAGTCTATCGATGATCCGCGAGACGATTTGCTGATTTTGCGAGTGGAAGGCGATGTGGAATCGGAGGAAGCCACGCTTGTCGGCATTGACGATGATGATGAATGGGAAGAAGTGGCGGAAGCCTTTGACGAACTTTTATTTGATGTGGACGAAGATTAAAGAAAAGGGACGGTAGCGCTCAGTTAATGGGAAAGCGGAGAAAGCCTTGGTGGAAGCGGAAATCAACACGTTCTCTAGGAATCCTGGCAGCACTGGTCATTATCGTGCTGGCTTTTTTTGTTGGACTCAATCAACTGTCTAGCCATCCTAACGGCAAACCAGGCCGTAAGATCTGGGTGAACATCCAGAGCGGCCTCAGCAGTCTTGCGATTGGTCAACTGCTTCAGCAAAAAGGGATCATTGAAAATGCTTTTTGGTTCCGCGTTTATCTCTGGTGGTCACATCAGGGGGCGGATTTACAAGCGGGGAATTACCTGTTCAATTCGGGCATGACCTTTCCTCAGGTGGTGAATGAGTTAAAGGCGGGAGCTGCCCGCTACAACACCGTCATGGTGACCATCCCAGAGGGATTCACGGTGGCACAAATTGCCACGTTACTGGGAGAGGACAAGCTTTGCACGCCTAAGGCGTTTTTCCAGGAAGTGGATCATGGAACTTACCCCGAACCTTTTATCAAACAAATTCCCATACATAGCGGGATAAAATTCCGGCTGGAGGGTTATCTTTTCCCAAGTACCTATGCCTTTGTAAGGGGCGAAAGTGCCCATCAAATTGTACAGACGATGCTTCTGCAAATGCAAAGTGTATGGACAAGCGCTCGTCTTGCCTTAATTCGCAAGGAAGGACTGTCTATCAATCAGGCGCTTACGATCGCATCTATGGTGGAGCGCGAAGCGCAGATACCGAAGGATCGCCCGATGATCGCCAGCGTCATCTTCAACAGGCTGCACCACCAACCTCCCATGCATTTGCGGATTGATGCCACTGTAGAATATGCATTGGGTTATTATCATGGCTATACACAAAACCTGACACTGAATGACCTGCTCGTGAATAGTCCATACAACACTTATCAACATCGGGGATTACCACCAGGTCCGATTGCCAACCCTGGACTGGCGTCCATTTTGGCAGTGCTTCACCCTGCTCGTACCCATTATCTTTACTATGTGGCGAAAAACGACGGGAGTGGGGGTAGCTATTTTGCCACGACGTATGCACAGCAATTGAAGAACGAGGCGCGCAGCCAGGTAAATGCCGCAAAATTAGCACATTAGAAGTGTCCCATGCGCATAGACTTTTTGCATTTCAGAAGAAATGCAGGAGGTCCGGCCATGGGGTTTATTACATTACTGGCTGTGATGATGCGGGAATTTTTCCTGTTTGTTTCCTATGTAAAAAACCACACCTTTCCGCAACCGTTAACCAGTGCAGAGGAAGAAATGTACATTCGTCGTTTTCAGCGTGGGGACGAAGAGGCACGCAATATGTTAATTGAACACAATTTGCGGCTGGTCGCCCATCTCGTTAAAAAGTACGACCACGGTCAGGTGGAAAGCGAGGACCTTATTTCTATCGGGACGATTGGTCTGATCAAAGGCATCCAAACGTACAAGCCGGATAAAGGGGTAAAACTTGCCACATATGCGGCGAGGTGCATCGAAAATGAGATTCTCATGCATATGCGCTCCGCGAAGAAAACGCGTCGGGACATTTCTCTTCACGAACCAATCGGCCAGGATAAGGAAGGTAATGAAGTGGCGCTTCTCGATCTTTTGGGGACGGATGGAGAAGAAGTGGTTGATTCCGTCCAGCTTCAGATGGACAGGGAACGAATTTATCAAGTGCTGGCATCGCTAAGTCCGAGAGAGCGGGAGATCGTTTGGGCGCGCTTTGGACTTTTTAGCGGAGAAGAGAAAACCCAAAGAGAAATCGCGAAAGAACTTGGTATTTCAAGGTCCTATGTGTCGCGAATTGAGAAGCGTGCGCTGGAAAAATTATACGACGAATTGGATCGCCCTATGCGATGACTATGGTCAGGATGAACTTGGATATTTTTTTGCCCTGTGATACGATGAAACCCATCGGAAGATAAGGCGGGGATCTGGTTGTTGTCGTTCTTGCGGCCGCGTGAATTTGTGGCTTCTATTTATGATATCGATTTGCCTCATCTCTATGAGTTGGGGTTTCGGTACCTCCTCACGGATCTCGACAACACACTCGTCGAGTGGAATTCACCTGTGGCCACTCCCAAGTTGTTGACGTGGTTAGATGCAGCGAGGAACATAGGTTTTCAAGTGTGCATTATCTCCAATAACGATGAGAAAAGAGTGATGGACTTCGCGAGATTGATTGCAATGCCTGCGTTCTATAAAGCGGGAAAGCCGAGGAAGAAGGCGTATCGCGAAGCCATACAGCTGTTGTCTGCCACTCCCTTAGAGACGATAATGGTGGGGGACCAGGTGTTTACGGATGTGCTTGGCGGAAATCGGATGGGTCTTTATACAGTGCTCGTGAAGCCCATTCATCCACAGGAGTTTATTGGCACGAAAGTGATGCGTTGGTTGGAGCGCTTCGTGCTCAGGCAAATGCCAGAGCCGAAAATTATTGACGATGAGAAGAAAAAGTGAGCGGTGAAGCCATTTGAGTCTAATTTGTTCAGGATGCGGAGCCCCGCTTCAAATGGAGCGGGAAGGGGAAAAAGGTTTTGTCAGCGGCGATGCGTTTATGCGCGAACACCCGCTTTGCAAGCGTTGTTACCGACTGATTCACTATGGGGAACTGACGCCAGTCTCCGTGACGGCGGAAGAATATCGGCAAACGCTGGAAAAGGCGTTGAAGCGCCCGTCGGTAATCCTTTATGTCATCGATCTGTTTGATTTTAACGGCAGTCTGGTCAAAGGGATCGAAACACTTTTACGCGGTCATGAGATAGTCATCGCGATCAATAAATTTGATTTGTTCCCGAAGGGTACCAGACCTGAACGCGTCAAGCAATGGGTGGTTCGGGAAGCTGTCAAAAAAGGACTTTTAGTGCGGGATGCGTATGTGGTTAGCGCCAAAAACGGACAAGGTGTCGGGGAATTGGCCGAGACCCTGGACACAAGGTCAAAGGGTCGCCAGGTGGTCGTGCTTGGCATGGCAAATGTGGGTAAGTCGTCGCTCTTAAATCGGCTCATCGCCACAATGGACGAGGATGAAGGCCAAAAATTGACGACGAGCCTGTATCCCGGTACCACGCTTGGGATGGTGAGCATGACACTGCCGGGCGGACAATTGACGTTTACTGATACCCCTGGGTTGCTCGGCACTTACCGGGTGATGGACCGTGTATGCGCAAAATCCTTAAAAGACATATTCCCAATTGACCGGATCAAGCCAAGGGTGTATCAGCTGACGGCGGAGCAGACGATTTTTTTGGGTGGACTCGCGAGAGTGGATTTGGTAAAGGGCAACCCGCAATCCCTCGTCATATATGCAGCCAATCAATTAAAGATCCATCGCACCAAACTCATCAGGGCCGATGAGTTGTATGAGCATCACGTGGGGGAACTATTGACCCCGCCGTGTGAAGATTGCGCGAGGGATCTGCAGCCGCTTTTACCTAAAAAAATGCGCTTCACTAAAGGACGTCCATTTGACCTGGTGATTTCAGGGCTAGGCTTTATTCAATTTAGCGGGCTGGAGTCAGAACTTGTCGTGCACGCGCCAAAAGGGGTCGAAACCACCATTCGACCGTCATTGATTGGCGGCAATAAAAAAGGCCCGGGGGAGGGTACAAAATGGCCGATTTCCCGGCGTATTTCGCCGTCATCGGGCACCCGGTAGGGCACTCGTTATCTCCTGTCATGCACTTAGCTGCTTTTCGATCGTTAGGGATTAATGCCTGTTACACTGGTTATGATGTGGAGCCAGAACGTTTGCGCGAAGTGGCAAGTGCCATGCGCACCCTGCATTTTCGCGGGTTTAATGTCACCATTCCCCATAAATCGGCCATTATGGACTTATTAGATGAATGCACTCCAGAAGCAGTGCGTATTGGGGCTGTCAATACGGTGTACGTCAAAGATAACCGCTGGATTGGCGATAATACGGACGGGCTTGGTTACCTGTCCTCGCTCACACATGAACTTGACTTTGACGTACGGGGAAAACGGGTGATGATTTTTGGCGCGGGCGGGGCGGCCCGCGGAATTGCCGATGCGCTGCTTTTTGCGGGAATCGATGCTTTGTGGATCGTCAATCGCCATCTCGATAAGGCCACCTACCTGGCGGAACAATTGGCCATGCATCACATTAGCCAGATTAGTGTACTCGAAGCAGGCACATGGCCGGAAGTCCAAATTGATCTTTTGATCAATACAACTCCGGTTGGCATGCAGGGGCACCTAGCCGAGGAACTGCCGATCGCGACCGATTATCTGAATGAGCGCATGGTGGTGAGTGATATCGTCTATCGACCGATGGTCACGCCACTTTTGACCGCGGCAGCGAAGGTGGGAGCGAGGACGCATGGAGGATTAGGCATGCTAGTGGAACAAGGTGCGCTCGCTTTTTATAGATGGTTCGGCGTCATGCCCCCGGTCTCTGTGATGAGGGAAGCAGCGCTTGAGGCAATGCAAAGGGAGCGCACGTGATGAAGCACGGACTGTTTGGCGGTACTTTTGACCCTCCGCACGTAGGACATTTGATGATGGCTGAAGTGGCAAGGGAAAGTCTGAACCTCGATGTAGTTGATTTTATTCCTGCCAATATTCCTCCGCATAAATTGGGTCAACATGTACAGTCGGCCACGCTTCGCGTCAAAATGCTGGAAACTGCAGTGGCGCAATTCCCGTTTTTTCGCGTATCTACGATCGAATTGGAGCGTCAAGGCATCAGTTACACGATTGATACGGTTCGCGCCATCTCTGCGGAAAATCCTGAAGACGAACTTTTTTTGTTGGTTGGCGCCGACATGTTGAAGGATTTACCCCATTGGAAAGAAATTGACGAACTTTTGGCGTTGGTCACTGTTGTCGCTGCGCCGCGCCCGGGAATTCTTCTTCAAGAGACTGCCGATGCGCTTCAAAAGCAGTATGGTCATGCTCGGATGGTCGTGCTGTCCATGCCGGAACTGGATATTTCCAGCACATGGTTGAGAGAGCGAATGAGAAACCGACTAAGAGTCGATCCGCTCTTGCCGGCGGGAGTGGCCGAGGTGATTTTGCGTGAAGGAGGTTACAGGAATGGACCTGTATCTTGAAAAAGCGAAAGTCAGTCTGTCTTCACGCAGATACACCCACGTGTTAGGGGTGACAGAGACCGCAAAGGCACTAGCAAAACGCTATCGGTTTAACGAGGAGCAGACGGGAATTGCTGCTGCCTTGCACGATATATATAGGGAAAAAACGCCAACCGAGTTAAAGAAGCTGGCTGATGAAGTGAATTTAAGGTTGCCAGACGACGATCCCCCAACATGGCATGGTCCGGTTACCGCGGCGAGGCTTAGGCTGGATTTTGGCGTTGACGATGAGGTGATTAAGGAAGCCATCCGATATCATACCATTGGTCACCAGGACATGGGCCCTATTGCAAAAATCATATTTGTGGCAGACGCCATCGAACCCGGAAGAAATTTTTACGGCGTGGAGCGCTTGAGATGCGCGGCGGAGATAGACCTAAACCTGGCCGTGGCAGTGGTGGCGGACGCATCGCTCACTTATCTCATTGAAAAGCAATTGCAAATCGCGATGTCGACGGTAGAACTCAGAAATAAAATGTGGGGACTTGTCGACGGCGACTTAAGGAAGGATTACAATCAAAGTAGCAAGACAAATTAAGGGAGGTTGACAGATGCGCGATCAGTACATGGAGTTGGCTCAGTTGGCCGCTGATGTGGCGGATTCAAAGAAAGCAAGGGATGTGGTGATTCTCGATATCAGCGAACTAGCTGTGATTGCTGATTACTTCGTCATTTGCAGTGCCAACTCACGTACTCAAGTACAGGCGATTGCGGATGCAGTGGAAGAAGAATTGGGAAAAAAGGGAGTACGCTGCAAAGGCATTGAAGGCCGTGACGAGGGAAAATGGGTGTTAATGGATTTTGGCGATCTCGTCATGCACATTTTTCAAGACGAGGAGCGAGAATTCTACGGTCTGGAACGGTTGTGGGGAGACGCGCCGCGACTGCCAGTACAGGTTTCCTCCTGAGTTTTTGGATATTCACTACGACCAATAGCGTTCGCCAAGGTGATTCGTTTGGGATGGTTCATTCTTCTCTCCCAAATTGAATCACCTGATTGTCGTCCTGAAGAAGTTCCAGGTTGGTCCGATGCCTGCGGAAGGCTTCAAGCACTTCTGGATTGCCTTGGAAAAAATCGACTAATGAACTGAGTTCAAAAAGAGTCTTCGGGCTGACGTGATGCTCAATGCCTTCCACGTCTTTTTTGATTGTTTCTTCTTCCAGCCCGAGCATTCGCAACAACTCTGCTAACATGGTGTGGCGTTGCTTCATGGCATGCCCCATTGTTTCCCCGTACTTGGTAAGGACGATGCCCCGGTATTTTTCATAGGAGACGATGTGCTGCTCGTCGAGCTTTTGCAGCATCTTGGTCACCGATGAAGGCTGAACGGCAAGTGAACTGGCAATATCGGAAACCCTGGCATAACCCTTGTCTTTCATCAATTCATATATTTTCTCCAGGTAGTCCTCCATGCTCGGTGTTAACATGGATACCCCCTACTTTCCTCGAAGTTTATGTTGTATTGTAACAGTCTCCTTCAGTTTTGTAAAATCGCCGATGGTAAAGAGGATTGAGATTTCTCCTCTTGAACAGCTTATGTCAAGCAGTTCAAAAGGAGTGCTTAAGATGAGATTTAGGTACCATCGCTTTGAATGGGGAATATGGATTTTACTAGCAGTTGCCTGGGTGGCATTCCTGCTCTTTGCCTGGAAATTATGGTTTGCTGCTCCCAAGAAGGTGGTGGCAAGCCCCGTAGAACAAAAGACCATCACCTCACTATCCTCGAACAAAATCACCGTTTATGTCATTGGCGCCGTCAAGCATCCGGGGCTATATCGACTGCCTCTTGACGCAAGAATTAATAGCGCCATCCGGATTGCCGGAGGTGCCACTGCGACTGCAGATTTACTCGCTGTCAATCTCGCTGCCGTGGCGGAAGACGGTACAGAGATAGTAGTCCCTGAAAAAAGCGGAGAGAGCCCAACCCCAGTGAAAATTTCATCGGGAACTTCGTCAAAGGGCATCCCTCCTGGAGTGCGTATTCCCATCAATAAGGCAAATGTGACCACGCTGGATTCGCTACCTGGCATCGGCATAAAAAAAGCACAGGCGATCGTCGATTATCGCCGTGCTCATGGACTTTTTACTAGTGTGAATCAATTGTCTCAGGTCAAGGGGATCGGGCCAAGATTACTGGCCAAAATCATCCCTTATGTCAGTTTGCATTAACTGATGTGGCGCGCGGTGACATAGCAACTCGCCCAATATCCGGAATTGAGACTGCTGATGCATACATCGACACTTGCAGCGCTGATAAAGTTGCCGTTACCGATATATATGCCTACGTGTGAAATTCCACTACCGTCCGTATCAAAGAAAACCAAATCGCCTGGCTGTAAATTGCTCTCTTTCACATAAGTGCCGAGTTCCGTTTGTCCACTCGCCGTTCGCGGAAGATAAATGCCAAAATGGCTGTATATGTATTTGGTGAAGCCGGAACAATCAAAACCTTGGGGGGAACTGCCTCCCCACACATAGGGTGCATTCAGGTATTTCTGTGCAAAATCGGCGATTTGTTGGCCAAGCGGTATGTTTGCAACATGTGCTTTCATATGGTGATTGGCAGAGGAATAAGGATGGGCGGCATCTCGTTTGACAGATAGGTGAACGGAGGAAAATTCGAACTTATGTATGGCGGAGATTTTGCTTGCGATGATAAGTTGGTTGCCTTGTCCCTTTGAAGTAATCTGGTTGGCAAAAGAAGGAGCGGAAGACAACCCGATCAATACCGTACTTGAAATAATTACGGTGAATGATTGTATTAACTTTCGCAACATAAATACCCCTTTCATTGCCTCCGAGGTTAGTTGACGGGTTCGGGCAGAAAGGTTGCCCTACTGCAATTGCAGATTCACCCCAAGAAAATCTCCCCCGTACCGCTTGTCGCGGATTCGGCTCTTCAACACTCTAGGCGAAATTCTAGCAAGAAAACTAGGAAGTCGCAAGTTCAATTTGTGAATTATTTTGAAAGAAGTTGGCAATATGTATCGAATTTTGTGCTGGACAAGCATATTTTTTTGTTTGGGTTCAATATTCATCCATTTACACTTGAATTTTGTATTTACAATCCTGTCAGAGTTTGCTGTTTGGTGCATCGGTATCGTGCTGTATTTGAAAAAAAAATTAACACTCTGGTTGCTTTTATTGCTGATGATCAGCCTATTTGCCGGATTAATCTACGAAAAACTCTCAGAGTGGCATGCTGAAACAGCCTGGCAGACGTTGATGTCGCAATCTGTAGACAAGCACCAAAAGCTGACTGTCATGGGATACGTCGATGGGTACATTAAATCTATTGGCGGAAGGTTGGAATTGCCACTAACGGTGGCATACTATCTTTCTTCTAATTCCCGGCATTGGATGGCAGCGCCTTATCATCCTAAAATATGGTTGACAATTTTTCGGGATCAAACGTCGCCTGCCATCGCCATCTTGCCGGGAGATGCATTGTGTATTCCGCTTCGGTTGAAAATACCGCCAACAGGAGGCTTTACCACTTCTCTTTTGCGAAAAGGGATCCGGCTTGAAGCGAGCACCTCAGAAGCCGATGTGCAGATCACCGCTTCGTCAATGCCAGTCGCTCCTTACGCTTGGCAAGGCTTGGTGCAGGAGTGGATTGAATCACGAGCAACGCTTTCTTATGGAAAAGTGCCAACGGCGTTTTTATTGTCTTTTTCTATCGGAGATCACATGCAAATGGATTCCGCGCTCGTCAAGATATTTGTCGCGTTGGGGGTGGTTCATGCGGTGGTCGCCTCTGGCGCTACTATTCGAATGACCGTGACGCCTGTGGTGCGCATGCTGATGAAAATAGCGCCGTGGCGCATCTTATGGTTCAGCATAGGGCTGTCGCTGACGCTGTTAATGATGTTCCTCTCCGCATTTTCTCCTCCCGCCACGAGAGCAGCGCTGGTGTACAGTTATGATTTATGGGGTAAATTTGTTCGCAAAAAAAGTGATTTCTATACGAGAAATGCGGTTTCACTGGTCGTACTGCTGCTGATTCAGCCGGAGTGGTTGTTTGATCCAGGGGTTATTTTTTCTTACGCTGCGGCTATTGCCATTCACATACTTCCAGGCGTTTTCTCAGACACTTGGTTTTCGCATGTCAGAAACCAACGAATCAGAAGATTACTCAGTAAAGCATTCTCTTTGCAGTTTGGAGTATCCCCCTTTGTCGCTTTTGAATTTGGACAGTTCCCGTATCTTTCGTTAGTAGTTAATCTCTTTTTATATCCAGTGCTCGAATGGGCGATTCCGATCAGCACCGTTTTTATCATTGTGGCTTGCGTCAATCCAAGCGGGATCAGTATGATGAGCGCGTTTTTTACACCGTTCTTTTTTAACGTTACCAGTCTATTGCAGCGAATTGGTTCATTGCCGCTGAATTACACCTTCCCGCCCCCCCCTGTATGGGTGCAATTCACCTATCTTTTTCTGATCGCTTTTTCAATTTGGCAAATCCGTCGGTATAAGTTTCGCAAAGTTAGCAAATACTCTAATGGATGAGACTTGTTGAAGCGAGAGTAAAGAGGGGACTGGGAATGATTACATCGGATGCGCTGGACATTGAACTGATGACTGAAAAAATGCTGGCGGATGCGTTTGCGCTTCGAGACCAGCCGAGTTGGGAAGGGTTCTTTCAAGTGATGGAATCCATGGTACTCATCGGCCGTTATTTGCAGGAAAAAGAAGGGGCAGTAAAATGGGCCGAGCAGCAATTGTTGCCCTAATCGTCTTACTGATGGCGGGAACGGAATTGCCGCATATTTCACACCACGAACACCGTGTGGTACCTGCAAGCGCACTTTATCTCCTATAAACCATCACTAAATGGACCCCTTTTCGGGAAACCTGAAAAAGGGGTGTTTTTATGGATAAAATCATCATTGCAGGTGCCGGTTACGCAGGTGTTGTTGCCGCCAGAGAAATGGTAAAAAATCACCAAAAGGTCACGCTGATCAATGCAGAACCTTATCATCAATTGACCACCTGGTTGCACGAGGCTGCCGGAGGGCGGAATCAAGTAGATGATTATAAAATTGACTTGAGGGAATTGTTCCCCCAGCATGAGATGGAGTTAATCGTCGATGAAATTGTCAATATTGACTGGAAAAACAGACGGGTTTCAGGGTCTCACGGCGTGTATCCTTATGATTACGCATTGATTGCGCTTGGAAGCACTCCGGAATATTTCAACATTGAAGGACTTTCTGCGCACAGCTTACCGTTAAAATCACTTGAGACAGCAAGGGTCATACGCAGGCATATTGAACGCGAGTTCATGCGATATGATGAAGATCGCGACGTGACCCACCTGCGCGTGATCGTGGGCGGAGCCGGGTTGACTGGAGTGGAATTTGTGGGGGAATTGGCAGAATGGTTGCCTGACTTGTGCCACTCTCTTAAGATAGAGGACAGCAAAGCAGAAATTATCTGCATCGAAGCGATGCCTGACATCCTGCCAATGTTACCCAACCATCTTCGCGATTTGGCGCAAAGGGAACTTGAAGCCGTCGGAGTCAGGTTTATGACGAATTCCAGAATTGTCCGCGTAGGGGAAAAAGCGCTAGAACTTGAAAGTGGAGCGAGGATTGACGCCGGGACCATCGTGTGGACGGGTGGGGTTCGTGCTCATCCGCTACTCAGCGATGCAGGATTTACCTGTGATCGCAAAGGCAGAGCCAAGGTCAATCAGGCGCTCCAGTCAGTGGATGATGCAAAAGTCTGGATCGCGGGAGATTGCGCGAGTTATGATTGGGCTGGTAAACCGTTGCCTCCCACTGCGCAATTGGCGACGCAAATGGGAAAACAATCGGCGATCAACATCCTGCATGCGATAAAAAATGAGGAACAACATTCTTTTACGCCAAAAATATATGGCACCCTCGCATCCCTCGGGCCGTCGCGAGGAGTTGGCGCCATGGTTGGCATCCGCACATCCGGTCGATTTGCCAGCCTCTTTAAGGAACTCACCAAAGTAAAATACCTGATGCAGATTGGTGGGGTGAGAATGGTCAGTCGCAAGCGCAGAGCGCATTTGTTACAGGTATAAATGCTTAACGGGAGAAGAGGAACACGTAAGTGGAACGTTCATTGTATGCAGCAATTGAAGAGATACGCGGCAAAAAACGGGTGAATCTTTATCTGCTTTACGGCAACGAGGACCCTTTTGCGGCAAAGTGGCTGGCAGAGGAATTAAAAAAGTCTCTCCAACAGGAGACAGGGAGTGCTGACTTAGAGATCGCCAGATTTCCTTTTTCTGTTGACCATTGGGAGTCTTGTCTTACGGCCGCCTACCAGGGAGATCTTTTTTCCAGTCATCAAATCGTCATGTGTACGGGATTTGAAATCGTCACCTCGCAAATCAAAGCAAAGTCGACGGAAGCAGATCTTGCGGAGGATGTCATACAGTTGTTCCGGGATCCTCCCGCGTCTCCCATGATATTTCAAAGTTCAGCGGAAAAACTCGATGAACGAAAAAAACTGACTAAACAATTTTTAGCGGATAATCGATCGGTCGTCATTGCCCTCCACAAGTTGCGCCAGGATGAGTGGAAGCGCATCGTGATGGAATGGGCAGGGAATAATTTGGCGCTGAGTTCTTGGCAGATTGAACAGTTAGAACTGCGATGCGCCGGTTCACTTTCCATGTTGCGCCAGGAAATGGACAAGCTGATCCTGTTTGCAGGTGAACAAAAACAACTGTCCGACGATGACTTTATGAAAGTGACGGTGGATGCGGCAACTGGTGACATGTTTGCTGTGGTTCGCATTGTCATGGAAAAAAAACCGGCTAAAGCGTATGAACTTTTTCAAAAGCTGGACCAAAAAGAATCTTTTTTTGCCTTGTTGGCGCTGCTTGCCAGACAGTATCGACTCGTGGCCAGGGTACATGCGCAACCGGGAATTCCTGATCAAGCCATTGCTAAATCGATGGGGGTGCATCCCTATGGGGTGAAGGTGGCAAGAGATCAGTCGCGGATCGTCTCTCTGGCGGAGGCAGAAGAGATGCTAAAGCAAATGAATCATCTCGAATTTATGATTAAAAGCGGTCAAATTCAAGAAAAATCCGCTGTGGAATGGTTTTTTCTCAAACTGCTGCAGGTTACATAGGCTATGCTGGGCAAAACAAAAAGACGGTCTTCACCGTCTTTCACTGTTTGCAAGTAAATTGTCTCAAGGTTACATGGCCGCCTTGTTATAACGCTTCATCAGGCGGGATTTTTTCCTGGCCGCGTGGTTGCGATGAATGATTCCCTTGGTGGCTGCTTGATCCAACGACTTTGTCGCATTTTTGAGCGCCGCTTTTGCGGTTTCCAGATCACTGGATTGGACTGCTTGTTCAAACTTCTTGATCGCTGTGCGCAGCGCAGAACGCGTGGACGCATTGCGAAGCGTGCGCGTTTGGGTGATTTGAACGCGTTTGATCGCGGATTTGATATTTGGCATTTCTGTCACCTCCTCGCGTACCATCCGAACACATTAAAGAAACAGAAAATATTTTACCATGTTGATGTGAATAACACAATCTGCGGATGGTGTTTATTTTTTATGGGGACGGTGAAAATTAGGATAGAAAATTAGCGATAGGAGTTATGTGGAGTGAATAATCGAAGACATCGCCAGTTTGAACAAAAAAACGGGATCAGTGCGAACCGCTCTCGTAAAACAGAGGAACCACGTCATCGTCAGGTGAGCACAGACCTGGCCGTAGAGGCTAATGCGTTTTTTGGAGGAGGTAATCCCCTTCCTGGCGTACGAGTTGACGCAGAGACAAGAGGACCGATCAAAATATCGCGAATGACGGTGGAAACTGTCTCGGCGGCAAGAAGGATTGGCAAATCGGTCGGTCATTACACCACGCTTGAAGTGCCGGAACTGCGCAAGCGCGACCCGGATTTGCAAGAAGAAGTGGCAAAAGCGTTCGCAGAAGAATTAAAGCAATTCCTAAAGATAAGCGAAGATTCCACCGTGCTTGTGGTGGGACTTGGCAATTGGAATGTGACGCCTGATTCGCTTGGGCCGCTCGTCGTGGAAAAATTGCTGGTGACCCGTCACCTTTTTTCCCTGATGCCGGAGGCGGTGCAAGACGGGTTTCGATCAGTCTCTGCGTTCGCACCGGGCGTTCTAGGACTTACGGGAATGGAAACAGGTGAAATTGTGAGTGGCATCGTCGATCGAATCAGGCCAGATCTCGTGATCGCCATCGATGCGCTTGCGGCGAGGTCATTAGATCGGGTAAATTCCACCGTGCAAGTTGCAGATACTGGAATACAGCCAGGCGGAGGTGTCGGCAATCACCGAATGGCCATCAATCAGGAGACGCTGGGAGTCGATGTGCTCGCGATTGGCGTACCCACTGTGGTCGATGCAGCGACCATCGCCTCCGATGCGATCGACCTTTTACTCGAAGCATTGGATGCAAAACAGCCTGAGATGAAGATGAACCACTCCTTGCACGAACTGCCGGCAGAAGAGAAAAAAAGTTTGATTCAAAAAGTACTGCAACCGCTGGATCACAACCTGATGGTGACGCCAAAAGAAGTGGACGAATTTGTGGAAGACATGGCCTATGTCCTCGCACTTTCGCTAAATGCCGCGCTTCATCCGGGAATTTCGTTTGATGACGCAAAAGAATTAACGAGAGGTTAACTGCAATGGACATAAAGCGACAGGACATGGCATAGGGTCTAGTGAAAAGTGAAGACAAGCCGTGTGGAGGGATGGCAATGCACAGGGTCAGGTGTCAACTTCAACATCTTGATGGAAACAGTGTATTTGATAAAGCCGCGCATCAAGTGGAAAAGCACGAAAAATTGCCGCGTTGGTTAAGTCAGACGCTTGCAGTACTCATGTTGCTGGTGATCAGTGGACTCTTTTTTAATGGGGGAGCTCTGCTAGTAGCTAATTTCATGCATGTACTAATCGGTAAAGTGGACATGCCTCCATCTGTCGTTTACTCTACGGCAAGCGTTATTCAGGCGACTTCCCCTAAAAAAGCGACCGGGGAGAATCCAGTGAATGCTTCCTCCAGTTCAACGCCTATCGCGCCAAATGCTGCAATGGGTCATCATCCCATATCAAGTTATGTCCTGGTCCCGCGTCCCACTTTTGCAAGTGCCATGGACAAGCTGCTGATCCGCATGCACAACCCTGCGGACGGCTATATCCAGTCTGATGCGGTGGATGTAGGAGTATTAATTCAGCAAACACTTCACCAGATGCTCTCTTCCGTTTTTGCTGATGCCACTAGAACCAATCCCGGACAGACGCAGGTCCCGCCTGGCATTCCATTGAATCAGGGACAATGACAGTGTCTTCTTTGGCATTGCTTACCTTGCCGTACTTGAAGTAAAATGAAGGTTAGCCATTTTACAGCGAGGATGCAGGGAGGATTCACGTGCAAGGATCTGGTAGTTTAGCGCATGTGCGCAATTTTTCGATTATCGCTCATATCGATCACGGCAAGT
>JAJYOE010000057.1 GCA_021785975.1 Bacillota bacterium
GTTGACTGTGGAGATCACTTGAATTCAAATGAGAGTCGCTCATCATCACTCACATCACTTTCCCTGTCAGATAAACCACAGTGAATATGAATACCCAAACCACATCTAGGAAGTGCCAATACAAACCTACCACAAAGAGTTTTCTCGCAGTAACTGGAGTTACGCCTTTTCTCATCACCTGTATCAGGATCGAGAGAATCCAGAGTACACCGAGTGTAACGTGAGATCCGTGCGTGCCAACAAGGACAAAAAACGCTGATAGAAATGCGCTTCGGGAAATACTCGCCCCGATCGATACATAATGGGTAAATTCGCTGATTTCCATCCCCAAAAACCCAAGTCCGAGAAGGACCGTGATAAATACCCAGGCAATAACCGCTTTTACGTTCTGTCGGCGCATTTCATAAGTGCCAAGCCCCATCGTAAAGCTGCTAGTCAGAAGCAAAAAGGTCTCAATCGTAAACCCGCGAATATCAAACAATTGTTGCGAGGTGGGGCCACCGGCAACATTGCCGTGTAACACCAGGTAGACTGCAAACAGCGTAGAAAAAAGCACTACTTCAGCCGCAATAAATACCCAGAAGCCAAAGATTTTCAGGTTCCCATCGCCCTGATATTCAAGGGGTAATGAATTGGAAACCGGCTCATGCAGGGATTCCACATTTACTGACATTGTTACAACCTCCCCGCAGCAGTTTCAGTGCGTTCTATTTCTTCAATCGTGATGTAATGCTCATCGTTATATTCAAAGGATCGCAAGAACAGGCCAATAACTACCACGATCAAACCTGGAATACCAAGCCAATACCACTGCCAGATAAATCCAAATCCAGCAATAAAGAACGCGACAGAAATAATGAATGGCCGATACGAGTTGTTGGGCATGTGAATTGGCCGAATCCTTGATTTATCGACAGATTTGACCGGTTCCGTTTCTTGCTTCTGCGGATGTTTCATCATCCAGTACGCGTCAATCCCTTTCACTTCTGGAATCACCGCAAAATTGTATTCAGGCGCAGGAGAAGGAATAGACCATTCGAGTGTACGCCCGTCCCACGGATCTCCGGTCAAGTCCTTTTCAGGATGGCGTATGGTATAAAGGATATCGTAAACCATGACGACAAAGCCCAGACCCATCCCAAGCGCTCCAATTGTCTCAATCAGGTTGAGCGGTCCCCAGCCAAGACCTGCCGGATAGGTATACATCCTTCTTGTCATCCCCATCAAGCCAACGAAGTACATAGGCATAAACGTCATGTTGAAACTGATCATGAAAATCCAGAACGCCCATTTACCGAGTCGTTCATTCAGTTTTTGCCCGAACATCTTCGGCCACCAGTAATAGAGTCCAGAGAAGACGCCAAATACTGTACCGGCGATGAGCACATAGTGGAAGTGTGCCACCAGGAAGTAACTGTTGTGATACTGATAATCTGCAGGCGCGCTGGCCAGCATCACACCAGTCAATCCACCAATAAGAAAATTCGGGATAAAGGCTAGCGCCCATAGCATGGCCGTCGAAAATTCAATTCTGCCTTTATACATGGTGAACAGCCAATTGAATATTTTCACACCGGTTGGCACTGCGATGAGCATGGTCGAGAACGAAAAGAACGAGTTGACACTCGCACCTGCTCCCATAGTGAAAAAGTGGTGCACCCATGTCGTAAAGCTAAGAATGGCAATTGTGACCATCGACACTACCATCGCTTTGTAGCCAAACAACCGTTTATGTGAAAATGTGCTTACCACTTCTGAGAAAACTCCGAATGCAGGCAGGATCACGATGTAGACTTCGGGATGCCCCCAGATCCAAAACAGATTTGCCCACATCATTGGCAGTCCACCGTGAGTGACACTGAAAAAGTGAGCGCCAAACAGACGGTCAAACATCAGGAGTGCAAGTGTAACTGTCAGCACCGGGAATGCAAATATAATGATGATAGAGGTGATGAGCACGGACCATGTGAACATCGGCATCCGCATCAATGTCATCCCTGGTGCACGCATTTTCAAAATGGTAACAAGGAAGTTTATTCCAGTCGCTATCGTCCCTATCCCTGCGATCTGCAAAGAGATCAGGTAGTAATTTTCTCCGACACCAGGATCATAAAACGGTCCTGCTAGCGGCGCATAACTGGTCCAGCCTGCATCAGGAGAACCGCCAATGACAAACGAAATGTTAAATAACAGCGCACCGAAGAAAAACAGCCAGAAACTAAGCGCATTCAAATATGGGAACGCCACATCTCTCGCGCCGATTTGCAAAGGAACCGCAATGTTCATCAACCCGATGATAAACGGCATCGCCATGAAAAGAATCATAATCGTACCGTGCGTGGTAAACACCTGATCATAGTGCTCCGCGTTTAAGAGTTGATTATTGGGAACTGCCAGTTGGGCCCGTATGATCAGCCCATCCATCCCACCTCGAAAGAACATGGCAAACGCAGCAATAATATACATGATGCCGATTTTTTTATGGTCTACCGTCGTTAACCATTCGTCCCATAGCCACTTCCATCGCTTCAAGTACGTCAATACCCCAATAATCCCGAGCGAGGTCAATACAATCAACACATCCGAAGTCCAGATCATCGGGCCTTCATTCCACATAAAATACTTATCGCCAATCTGTAAAATGGAATGTAACAATCGGGTGCACTCCTTTCCTTATGAGTTAGGTGCCATATTCATGGCGTTCATTGAATTGTTGCGCGATCCTGAAAACTGGATGTAGTGAGAAAATGTCATCGTGGACACCACGTTTTGAGCAGTCAATTTCTGATAATCCGCGATTGTCATGGAGGGCGCTGTCGTTTTGACCTTTTTCACCCAAGCATTATATTCTTGCGGATTTTTAGCGACCACATTAAACACCATGTGAACAAAACCACGTCCGGAAAAGTTTGCACTTCTGCCCACATAAGTCCCCGGATGGTCAGCTTGCAACCAAAGCCTCATCAGCATGCCAGGCATTGAATATTCCTGCCCCCCCAGAGCGGGAATCCATAGCGAGTTCATGGGACCGATCGCATCCAATTGAAATTCAATCGGTCGATTGGCAGGAATCACCACGTAATTGACCGTTTCAATTCCTTGACCTGGATATTGAAACATCCACTTCCAGTTGGCAGAGACCGCCCTGATCACCACCGGGGTTCCGGTTGAAGGCGGTTTCACCAATGCGTAGGTGGTCTTGATGGTGGGGATGATCAATGCGATGATAATGAGGATTGGCACCACCGTCCAAACCGTTTCAAGCACTCTGTTTCCTTCTTGTTCTGGTTGGTAATCGCTCTTGTTGCCTGGTTTTGCCCTGTATTTGATTATCATGAAAGCAAATAGAGCAAAAACTGCGAGCACAACGATCATCATGAGCCCGAATGACCAGGTAATCAGATGCAGTTCTTCAGTCGCCACTGGTCCCTGCGGATTCAAGACAACGATTTTCCCGCAGCCTGAGAGCATTAACGTGGACAAACCAAAAATCAATACCGAGCGCCATCGTTTGCGTAAAAATTGCATAGCCGATACTCCTTTCGCTAGAATTTTAAACCTATCGCGCATATTATGCAGTTCATTCCTACTGGTTATATAGTATCAAAAGACTAGTTAAAATAGATGATACAAATAGTCCGTTCACAATTATTTTGAATTAATTTTTTAATTTGGACTATAATTATTCAAAAATATTTCAAAATATTGTAATTATAATACATTTATTGATTTATACGGTTGGTTAGCACATGAAATGAGAGGATGGATAATTCGGACTATGCTGACATGATGGGGAGATTATTCTTCTAAACGCAGTTGCATCCCTTCGTAGAGTCCTAATTGATTGGCCATATTGGCGTCAAGTTCAAGCACATGAGACGCACGCTTCCACATGC
>JAJYOE010000036.1 GCA_021785975.1 Bacillota bacterium
AGGCGTTAAAGGGTGACATTCGCGGCGCTATGCCTCGTTTTCAAGGAGATAACCTGAATGCCAATTTGAAGTTGGCCGATGCGCTGAAAGTAATTGCAAAGGAAAAAGGAGTGACTCTCGCTGAACTAAGTATCGCCTGGGTGCTGGCGCAAGGTGCGGACATTGTGCCGCTCATTGGTGCGAGAAGGCGGGATCAACTCAGTGAATCTCTATCTGCAATGATGCTCAACCTCACTAGAGAGGACCTGGCTCGCATTGAGCGCGCAGTTCCTCCGCAAGCGGTGGCGGGTGATCGGTATGCACCTCTCCAAATGGCGCACCTTGACAGCGAACGGACTTCGAAATAAAAATTTGTAATAAATTGTAATGAAAGAAAAGAGGAGATGGGTTGGATTATCAGGAATGGTCAAGAGATGACTTGATTCAACGGATCAATGACCTCGAAATGGTCATCGAGGAAATAAAAAAAGAAAAGGGTCAATTCGAGTTTCTTGATTTTGCATGGAGTAATAATTTAGGTCATTGGTATTGGGTGGTTCCTACCAATCAAGTTCATTTTAATCCGCTAAAAGTGACATCGCTCGGGTATTCAGAAGAGGAAATTCCCAAAAATGTTGATTATCAATTTTTTACAAGCAAGCTTCATCCGGATGATTATGATCTGGCGATGGAGGTAATGGCGGGACACCTTTCCGGAAAATTGCCAGCTTATGAGGTGGAGTACCGAATCCAAATGAAAGATGGGGGTTGGAAATGGTACTATGATCGAGGCGTAATCACACAGTACGATGAATTTGGGAAGCCTCGATTAGTGAGTGGAATCGTATTTGATATCACCAATGCCAAACGATTGCAAGAAGAATTGATAGAAAAAAATAAACAACTTGAAATTATGACAAAAACCGATGAAATGACCGGACTTTATAATCATAATGCCATCATGGCTGCCCTTGAAGAGTCAATGCAAAATGCGTTGAACTTCGATCAGGACATGACGATATTGTTGATTGATATTGATAATTTTAAAAAAATAAATGATCAATATGGCCATCTTGCCGGAGACCATGTGCTTACCGGCATATCAGATATGATATTAAATCAGTTGCGGGAACAAGAAGTGGCAGGGCGGTACGGTGGAGAGGAATTTTTGATCATTTATCCTGAGACCAGCAAATTAAAAGGGCTACAATTCGCGGAGAGGTTGCGCCAGGAGATAGAGGCTCAACGATTTGATGGACACATTGGCATTACGATCAGCGGCGGGATCGCAAGCTTTGCGGGTCAGTCTTTGGAAGCCTTGATCCATGAAGCAGACGTAAATCTCTATCATGCCAAGAATAATGGGAAGAATCAGATGATCTGTTCGAATGGATAGGTGTTCCATTGAATGAAACGGAATGGGAAGTCAACTGAGAGGATGAACAAAATGGCACAAGTGAGATGGGGAATACTTGGTACGGCAGGAATTGCAGAGAATCAGATGATTCCTGCACTACATCTGTCTCAAAATTCGGAGCTAGTCGCCGTGGCTTCGCGCGATCCTGCAAAAGGGGAGGCTTATGCGGAAAAAAACGGTATTCCGCGCGTATATTCTTCATATGAGGCGTTACTAGATGATCCGGAAATTGATGCGGTCTATCTTCCGCTTCCCAATCACCTTCATGCCCCCTGGACCATCAAGGCAGCGGAACGTGGGAAGCACGTGCTTTGCGAAAAGCCTGCAGCATTAAATGCTCGTGAGGTAGAAGCAATGGGGAAAGCGTGCGAAGACCACGGGGTAGTGTTTATGGAGGCGTTTATGTATCAATTTCACCCGCAATGGGATCGCGTCAAAGAGATCATCCAATCGGGAGAGATTGGTGATGTGAAGCTCATTCAGTCTCATTTTACGGGAACGATGAATCGTCAGGAAGACTATCGCCTGAAAAGTGAGATGGGAGGCGGAGCGCTTTATGATGTGGGGTGTTATTGTGTTCATGCCACGCGGATGCTTCTCGGGCAAGAACCGCTGACGGTTGCCGCAAACGCACAAATGGAGCAGGGCGTCGATATGAGTCTTGCGGCGGTGATGGCTTTCCCAGATGGTGCGCTTGCGCACTTTGACTGCTCGTTTGACGCTTTTGGCAGACAACAGGTAGAAGTGATTGGACAACGGGGAACCATTCTTATAGAATCTGCATTTCGACCTGACTGGGGGGAGCCGGCACTCACCATACAAATCGGAGATCAGAAGCGCCGCGAAATATTGCCACAAGTCAACACTTATCTGCTGCAAATCGACCATTTTCAATCGGTCATCGAGAAAAAATCTGCACCTCTGAATGATCAGCACCAGGCAATCCTCAATATGCAAGCGATTGATGCCATCTATCAGGCGATCAAACCGAATTAATCTCAACCATTCCCTCATTTTCAGCGGTTAACGTTGACATTTTATTTGAATAGGATTACTGTAAAATATATTTTCATAATTGGAATATATATTTTACGTGATGAAGTCATCGCTGCCATCGAGGTGAGGACCGTTAAATTCCCTAACCGTGTGCAAGAAGCGCGTACAAGCCGCAAGATGACCCGCGAAGAATTCGCGTTGGCCGTCGGTATTACTCGTCAATCCGTACGTCTCATTGAAATTGGTGAAGTGTGCCCGAGTGCGGCAGTGGCTTTGCGCATGGCCAAAGTGTTGCACTCCACTGTCGAGGCATTGTTTTCAGAAGAGGAGGAGCAGAGCATTCATGCGACAATAGCGGGAGAATCCAATGTTCGCGATCGCGTGTTTCTCAGTGCACTCGGTGGATCCTGGGTGGCACGACCCGTACGGTATGGTGAAGTGGCATCCATTAGTCAGCCAGTGCACGGGACGGTGCTGACGAGCGGAGTCAGTCATGGTGAAGCGGAGGTCCAACTTTTTCATGAAGCAGAACAGGTGAAAGGAACGGTGTTCATTTCAGGATGTGAGATTGCTCTCGGACTTTTAACGCATTTTATCCCAACAACATCCATCGCGAGCGGCGCAGTCTGGTTTAACCGTTCCAATCAGAAGGCACTCGCTGATCTCATCGCAGGTACTGCCCACGTGGCTGCTATCCATTATTCTGCAGCACATCCGGAAATGAAAATACCTGGTAAAGTGAATGTGATTAATTTTGCTAGCGAAGAGATGGGCTGGGTGTTACCAAAGGGTAATCCCAAAGGATTTCAAGGTGCAGAACAACTTCTCTCGGGTCACTTTCGCTTGGTCAATCGGGAAAAAGGTGCGGGAGCCAGAGCATTGATCGATCAGGAGTTGCAGGCGGTGATTCGAGGTGATCGATCAGTCCCCGGATATACCTTCGAAGTTCATGGGCATCTCGCCGTGGCAGAGGCGGTGGCCATGGGTGCTGCCGATGTGGGAGTGGCACATGCAAGCGCTGCAGCGTCGATGGGACTTGATTTTCTCCCTTTGCAGGCGGATGTGAGTGTGCTTCTCATTCCCCAGGCGCTCATCGAAACACCCTCGATCCGACAACTGCTCGATGTGCTTCACTCCAGCAGGTTTTTACGTGAACTCCAGGCAATGGGGCCTTATGATACGCAACACACTGGTCAAATCATTCAAAACTAGGATGGTGTAATAATGAAAAAATGGTCTTCTATCGTAATCCCTACTGCGCTTGTGGGTGTGGTTTTCGCATCGGTGGCGATTCCTTCATTTGCAACTGCCAAGGCAAACTCCAATCTTTTTGTGCTTTATGCAGGTTCGATGACCAAAGTGATGGAGCAAAAGGTGACGCCTGCGCTTCATCAGGAATATGGCCTTGTATTTCAAGGGGAGGGAGAAGGCTCTGATGCACTTGCGCAAATGATTCGTTCAGGGATTTCGACCCCTGACGTATTCATCAGCGCATCGCCGAGCGTCAATCAAAAGCTGTTGATGGGCGCGAAAAATCACAATTTGGTCAAGTGGTATTTTCCACTCGCCGCCGACCAACTGGTGATTGCGTTCTCCAAGACTAGCAAATTCTATCCGCAACTCCTTGCAGCAGAAAAAGGTCACACCCCCTGGTACAAAGTGCTGGAATCACCAGGCTTTCGGTTTGGCAGGACGGACCCGCTGCTCGATCCGAAGGGGTTGAGCACGATTTTTATGATGGAGCTTGCGCAAAAGTATTATCATCAGCCCACACTTTTCAAAAAAATTCTCGGATCCAATGAAAACCCGAAGCAAGTATTTCCTGAGCAGACGCTACTCGCTCAATTGACCACAGGACAAGTGGACGCGATTGTCGCGTATAAACACGAAGCAGTCGAGTGGCACGTGCCCTACATCACACTGCCAAAAGCGATCAACCTGAGCGATGTGAAAGATGCGGCAAGTTATGCCAAGGTCAGCGTTAAGGGTAAGGGTGGCAAAATTGAAAAAGGCGCGCCGATCCTTTTTACCATCACTATTCCAAGTACCGTGAAAAACGAACAGGGCGCAGAAAAGTTTGTCCGCTTTATGGTGGAAGGGAAAGGTCACCAGATTTTGATGAAAGACGGGTTCACACCTGTTACAATGAAGCTGTTTGGACAGGCATCTGCCGTGCCCAAATCACTACAATCTCTGATTCCAGGAAAGAAATAATCACGTATGATCAGTCTTCGAGTGTTTCCGGCACTGCTGGCTGTGCTTGCCGCAGTGCCGCTTCTCTATATCCTAGCGCCGCTTATCCACATGATGGGGAGTCTGTCCCCGTCACAGCTACTTATGGCCATCCAAAATCCTGAGATTACAGGCGCGATCAGCACCTCGATTTCGTCTGCGTTTTTTACCACGCTGCTCGGCGTGGTTTTTGGTTTACCCACTGCCTTTTGGCTCGCTCAAAAAAAAAGCTGGTTGCGGAGGTTGGCAGAGAGCGTCCTCGTTTTACCCCTCGTCCTTCCACCTGTGGTGGGAGGCATTGGCCAACTTTTTCTCTATGGCCCTGAAACCTGGATTGGTACGTGGCTCGGGCATTATCAAATCAGTTTGGTCAATTCCATTGGTGGCATCATTTTGGCACAAACTTACATCACCAGTCCTTTTTTGATACTGGCTGCCAAAGCGGGATTCGAAGAAGTACCAAAAGAATTGAAAGAAGCCACCCATATTCTGGGCGGCGGAGTGTGGCATGAATTCTATTATGTGAGCTTGCCGCTTTCAAGGGCTGCGATCATTTCCGGCGTCCTCTTGACATTTGCGCGCGCGATTGGTGAATTTGGAGCGACGATGATCATGTCGTATCATCCGTACACGGTGCCCGTGGATATTTGGGTACAGTTTATCTCAGGCGGATTTTCCAACATATTGCCCATGGCAGCACTGATGATTCTGCTCGCGGTGCTAGCCTCGCTTTTGCCCGGTGCTTTTGAACAAGGCTGGATGAAGCGCCGGAGATGAATCCTAGTGTTAAGTGCCGGAAACTATCATTCCATAATTGGATCGACATCTGCCTCGTAATCCACTCCTTGAAGCCCAAAACCAAATAATTTCATGAATTCCTCCCGATATCCTTCAATATCGGATATAGAAGCTAAATTATCCGAGGTAACGGTCGTCCAGAGTTGACTGATCTCGTCCTGTACATCGTCTCGCATTTCCAGGTCGTCGAGGCGAATCCGTCCTTGATCGTCCAGTTCGGTATCTTTCCCTGTATACAATTTATCGGCAAAAAGGCGGTGCATTTGTTCGATGCATCCTTCGTGAGTGCCTTTTTCCTTCATCACCTTAAATAGCAGTGAGATGTAAAGGGGAACCACAGGGATGGCGGACGAAGATTGGGTTACCACCGCTTTATTGACAGAGACATAGGCATGTCCGCCAATGGCTTGTAAGTAATCGGTTAGTTGCCCAGCAGTGGCCTCCAAATGGTCTTTGGCGCGACCAATCGTGCCATCGCGATACACTGCTTTGGTCAGTTCAGGTCCTATGTAGGAATATGCTACCGTATTGACCCCATCTGCCAGCACATTCGCTTCGCGTAGTGCTCGCATCCACCACTCCCAGTCTTCGCCCCCCATCACTTGAACGGTTTGGTGGATTTCCTCATCAGTCGCAGGGTCCAGCGACACTTGAGTGACCTCACCCGTATGAAAATTGACAGACTTGTTTTGAAATGGCTTGCCTACCGGTTTGATGACGGAAGAAAAAGTCTCTCCTGTCTTCGGATGGGTCCTTCGCGGCGAAGCGAGGCTGTAGACCACGAGATCAACGGTCCCCAGATCTTTTTTGATCAGTTCAATCGTTTCGTTTTTTATCTGGTCAGAAAATGCATCTCCATTAATGCTTTTCGCATACAATCCTGCTTGTGCCGCTTCTCGCATAAAAGCGACAGAGTTGTACCAACCTGCCGTTGCGGTGTGGTTGGAAGTTCCTGGTTTCTCAAAAAATACGCCAATTGTAGCGGCACCATAGCCAAAAGCTGCCGCAATTCGCGAGGCGAGGCCGTAACCGGTGGAGGCTCCGATGACAAGGACTTTTTTGGGCCCCTCTTTTCTCTCTTTAGATTTTACATACTCAATTTGGTCAGTCACATTTTTAGCACATCCGGTGGGGTGCGCGGTCGTGCAGATGAAGCCGCGGATTTTTGGTTGAATGATCATAGGTATCTCCTCTCAGGCATCATGCTCATGTAAATCACGGTGTTTGTATAGCCAAATAAAGTGTAAGTCATGATGGGGTAGTATACAACAGATTACCCTAAATAAAAAAGTGGCATTGACATGGCGACAATACCACTTTGGTCTGCGTTGTGGATCAGTTGGCAGAATGTTCAATTCAGTGAGATCGAAGACTGCCTTCCATTTCTTTCATGGTCATGAGCAAGAATTTGAGCGTGGTCATCGTTTTGGGATCGCGGAATAGTTTGATCACTTCACCTAATCTGACGTTCTGAGAATCACCGTTTACTTGCTGGTACGCTTGTTCCATCGCGCGGAGGGCTCCCGGTGCGATTTTTATGATGGGAGAGGTGGCTACTTGATCGAGTAGTGACCCCATTTCCACCGCTTTGGCTGCAACGGTAGACACAAGTGCGCTGTTGGATGAATCCAGGATCGCTCTCACAAAGTCAAGCATCTCTGAGATTCTTGTCAGCGAGCCGTTTTCTACCCACTTCCCAAGCGTATTAATCATTGTCGTAAGGGCTTCCGCATGATTCAACGCTGCCTCCAGCAGTTGTTTGACCTCTGGAGCGCTAAATCGTTCTGCTAGTGGGAGTAGCTCCATGGTGTTTTTCGCCAAGTTTATTATAGCGGGTCCTGTCATCATATCGATCGCTGTACTGAGAAGATCGTTCAACGAGTCACTGCGAGTCTGCTCATCCCATTCGGCCAATGTCGGATTCGCGGAAATTGTCATGACGTGTCTACCTCCTTTCTATAAAAGTCCACGTACAGAAAGCCAGTATATTTCGTTGTACATCAGCTTGAACCAGTGCAAAAGCTCAGACGGGGCAGTGGGCTTTGGAGGTTCAGTGTAACTGAAGGCGATGTACGTGGCTTTATCCAATCCACCTTCAATAAAACAATACACTTTGCCGTCATACTGATGGTCAGCGGGAAGTCCGTGCAATTCATCCACCAGGTTGGCTACAATGGTGTCCGCTTCATAATGTGCGGTGGAACCCGCTTTGCTGATGGGAAGATCAGTGGCATCACCGATGACAAAGACGTTGTCACTGCCTTTCATCCGCAAGCTGTAACGATCGGTCGGAACAAATCCGCTCTCATCGCCAATCCCTGAATCCATGATGACTTTCGCGCCGCGATGGGCGGGAACCATCACGAGTAAATCATACGAATAGGAACTGCCCTCCAAACTCTCGATGATCTTCTTATCTGGGTCCACATTGTCTACATTGAAGAAAAATTCGGATTGGATGCCTCTTCGCTCAAATTCAGGTTCCACCCAGTTTGCAACAGGTACGAGTGAGTGCAAACGCCCGATAGGATACGTGTAGATGATCTCAAATTGCTCTCTCTTGCCACGTTTGCGCAGGTATTCATCCAACATCAGCGTAAATTCGAGAACGGCCACCGGGCATTTGTGGGGGACATCGACGCCAATCACAATCCGACCCGATTCCATGGAGGCTAGCGCGTTCCTCAGTGCGATGGACTGTTCTGCTGTGTAAAAAGAATGTGCACCCTCCTTTAATCCCGTAACAGTATCCATGGATGGGTGAGAACCGGTTGCAATGACCAGAAAGTCATAAGTCAGCGAATCGCCGTTTTCAAATTGCAGAGAATTGCTGGCCGTATCAATCTTTTTTGCACGTACATTTAGGAAACGAACTCCAGAAACCAACAGACTGGCTTGCGGTCGAACGAAACGCTCTAATGGTGCCTGATTAAATGCGATATACAAAAAGCCTGGTTGATAGGTGTGATTGGCTTCTTCGCCAACAAGTACCACTTCCACTTCGCTGCGGGCAATCTCTTCTCGCAATTCCCGCGCCAATCGGTTGGCGACCATCGTTCCGCCGACACCGCCTCCTAAGATGGCAATCCGCCGCATGGTCATCGACCTCCATTATTTATGGGATGCAACGCGCTGTTACCTTGCTTTGCGAACCGCAATCCGCCAATACCCCTTCTCTTCTATTGAATAAACGAATTCGTGACCGGCTTTCTTGACCCATACTGGAATATCAGTGGAGGATCCGGAATCACTTGACCAAACTTCTATCACACTTTGAAGTGGCGCTGTTTTCAGCGTCTTGATGAGCTCCATTAAGGGTCCGGGACAATAGGTCCCTCGAGCGTCAATCGTCTTGTCAACGGCAACCTGACTCATGGCGAATCCTCCTCAAATAGTCATGATCTGGGCTCCTTCTGCGAGCCCAAAAAACTGGTTCACCCCGATAATGCCTTCTACCTCGTCGATCAACTCTTCTTTCTTCCAATCCATGACATCCATGGCCAGAGCGCAGGCATATAAATGCAGATTACCGAGTTCAATCCCCTGACGAATCAGGTCATAAAAAAGCGGGACTTCTTTTTCCAAGAGCATCGGGCCGACAACGCCTGTCTTAAAGCGCTTTTCTGTGATGACATCTTTGCGGAATTGTTCTAACGCATCCATGGAAACGAACATATACACAGTCATGCCGGACATGGATGCGACTGAACCCATCAACGCACCTGCATGAAGTTTTTCAAGTTCAGAGGATAAAAGGACAACGGCAAGTTTTGGCGTTTGTTCCATCGATATAACCTCCTCTATGGCAGTACATGTTATTTTTTTCACAATCATTATAGATCTCATATATCCGGGAGCGAATGATCATTAATAACAGGTTAAACAATCATATTTTTAATCAAAACTATGTAGTTACATTTGACTATTCTGAGTAAATGGGTGGTGGTTCCTTTGCTGGAAGCGTAAAAAAGGTACGATTGCGTTTTTGGAGGACCGCTGTCAAAATGATAGATGTATAGTGTGCGAAGCGAACGATAGATAAAATGCAGGGGGACTATCAGTGTCTACAACGGTGCGCGCTGGAATTGATCCATTGAAAAAGCCGGATCAACTGATACAACAGGTTATTGATAACATGGAAAAAGTAATGGTGGGGAAAAGAAGCGTCATCGAACTATGCCTGACAGGATTGATTGCCCGTGGTCACGTGCTATTGGAGGATGTGCCAGGTGTAGGAAAAACCATGCTGGTGAGGTCCCTGGCCAAAAGTCTGGCATGTCAATTTAAGCGCATTCAATTTACCCCTGACTTGTTACCTAGCGATGTGACGGGAACGGCGATTTATAATCAGCGCCTCGCAGATTTTGAGTTTCGACCCGGTCCGGTATTTACGCAAATCCTACTGGCAGATGAAATCAATCGAACCTCTCCCAAAACACAAGCTTCTTTACTTGAAGCGCTTGAGGAAAAAAGCGTAACGGCAGATGGTGTCACCTATCAGCTTCCGAGCCCTTTTTTTGTGTTGGCCACGCAAAACCCCATTGAGTACGAGGGGACTTTTCCATTGCCAGAAGCACAACTGGATCGTTTTTTGATGAAGCTGGCAATGGGCTATCCGACACCGGAGGAAGAAATTCAAGTGCTGCGAAGAGGGACAGCCGGAATGACGATAGAGCAATTGACGCCGGTGGCTGCGCCAGAAGACATTACGATGTGGCAGAGTGAAGCAGCGGCGGTAATGTTTGACGATTCCCTTTATTCCTATGTGGTGCAGATTGTCAGCCAGACTCGCCAGCATCCGCAGGTTTATCTTGGTGTGTCCACAAGAGGCGCAGTGGCTTTGACGAAAGCTGCTCAAGCATACGCGTATGTACAAGGAAGAAACTATGTCATTCCAGACGATGTAAAGCTTCTATCCCCATGGGTATTGTCCCATCGCATGATGATGGAGACAGACGCCGCCTACCAAAACATCACTCCTCACCAGGTGATTCAGGATATTCTGGCGAATACGCCTGTTCCGGTCCTGCCACAACGGAGGTAGCAGTGAACGGAAAGTATGCGCTTCCTCTCTTGTACCTGGTTTCCTTGTTTCTGCTCCTGTTTGCCTATAAAAGGCCATCGTTTGGTATTGAATTTTTGTTTGTCTCATTGTCTTTGATTGCGATTTACGAAACCATTGTCTGGTTCGTGGTTCCCACGCGTTTTCAAGTCGAAAGGAAATTATCAAAAACCAGGATGCCCACCATGGATTCATTACAAGTAGAGGTGATCCTGGAATGGAACGCCAAATTTCACCTCCCTTTGCGTTGGTTGAAAATGGAGGATTCCCTTCCGGCACGTCTGGATGTCAGAAAAGTGACGGAAGAGGAGATAGTGTTTCCGATGCGGAGTCAACGCGCGGTTTTTCGCTATCGTTTAGTTGATCTGCAAAGAGGCGGTTATCATTTTCAAACCGTTAATGTGTACATGGGAGACGGGTTAGGCTTGGTGACAAGGTTGGTAGAGGTTCCAGTATCGAATCACCTGATCGTATACCCTCGAGCGCTGAATGGACCACTGCCTGCACCAAAAAGTATGGGAGACGGTACGTTTCACATGGCGAGCCTGTCAAAAGATGAGGGGGAGCAGGTGATTGGAGCCAGACCCTATCGTCATGGCGACAGGATGCAGAAAATCCATTGGGGCGCCAGTGCAAGGACAGGAGCGCTTGTCACAAAAGAGTTTGAAACGAACCTCATGCAGGATGAATACCTGCTTCTCGTGGCCGATGAGGAGGAATATTCCCATCATCCGGCAGCATTTGAAATCGCCTTGTCACTAGTGGCCAGGTATTTTGAAAGGTGGAGGAACTCCGGCAGGTCCAGTCAATTTTGGGCGTTAGGAGAAAAAGTCCATTCGTTCTCCTGTGACCATGGTCATTTCAATATGCGCGCGCTTGATTATCTGGCCATAGTGAGCCCTGAAAAGACGGACATGCGAAAACTTCGCGATACGTTGACTACCATTCCTAAATCAGCCCGTGTGGATTTGATTGCATTTCGACCTGCTGCCTCGCTGACTCCGTGGTTAGAATTGGCACGGTCCAAAAAGTGGCAGTCGCATCTTTGGTTCGCAGATCCCCAAATGATGAAGGAAGTGCAAAAAGAGGATTCTGTCATGGCGATGATAGGCCAATTGGGACTCCGCGTTCATTTTTACAGAGGAGAAGCGGAATCGTGATCAAAAAAATACTTTTATGGGTGCTTTTAGCGGTTTTCTTTCTTTCAGTCAATGGCGTTGGCTATATGGGGGATACTAGGCCCTATATCGTCTTTGTCGGCATCTTATTATTTGGGGGTTACTTGCCGCGAACGGTCTGGCGCGTCATTGCGATTATCCTTGCAATACTCATTCTGATTAAATGGGAATATTATCCTTATGTCAGTTGGGTGAATCCATTCGCTTTATTGAGTGTATTGTGGGTAGACGTTAAGGAATCCATTCTATTGCTCATTCATGGTCAATTTCAGGAAATTGCCGGAAGTGTCCGTTCTATCGTATTTTATGGAATGATGGTGTATGGCACTTGGTTTATGGAAGACAGCCTGGATCGGCCATGGTGGTTTTTTTTCATTCTGATTTCCGGGGAATGGGTCTTGTATCTGGTGTCGCTGTTATACTCGGCGAAAGTGGCAATTTTCATGGTAGTGTTCCTGTTGGTCGGATTGGTATTGCTTGGAGTTTCTCATGCAAGTCGCCTGGTGCAAACGAAAACTTATGGAAAACGCAGGGAGCGCATCAGGCAGATGGGAGTTTCTGTTCTTCTCTCTGTTATCGTCATCCTTTTTGGCGCGTTGGTGCCATGGATAAAAACAATGGGAGGGAGAATGGCTGCGGGAAGTTCGGCGTCCACTTTAGCTCCGACGATTCCTTCCACGAAAAATTTTAATGCACACAATAATCAATTAGGCGGACCTTTCCTAGGTTCTTCTGACGTTCTGCTTAAAGTATTTGCAAACGCCCCCTCGTACTATCGGGGAGAGGTGTTAAATACCTATACAGGGACTGGGTGGAAAAAAGGGGTCGCCACAACCACCAAGATTACTTCAGGGGTTGCCATACCGACCTCCATCCTACAGCGTGCGGGGCTTGTTCATCCGATGCTTTTTTCTTCATTAAGTATGCGCGTGGTAGTGGTCAAGGGCAGTTACCCGGTATGGTTCAGCGGTTATCTGCCTGAAAAGTTGACGGTAATCAAAGGACATGGGCCGCTTGTTGTCGGCAATCAAACAGCGCAAATTTCCGGTCATCCACTGCTGCCAGGAGACGAGTATGTGAGCGTCTATCGTTCACCGCAGGTGGCTGACCAGATGTTGAGCGGAATTCAAGATGGCAATCAGGCGTACGCATATCCGCAAGACCTCCAGTTGCCGTCACGGTTGCCAGAGCGAGACATCCAACTCGCTCGCCGCATTACTGCAAAAGAGACTAGCACATTCGGCAAGGTGGAAGCCATCATCCGCTATTTGGACACTCATGAAGTATACCAGACGGCCAATATCCCTTATCTCAAGCCGGGGCAAGACTTCGTGGATCAGTTTCTCTTTGTCACTCACCGCGGGTATTGTGACCATTTTTCCAGTGCGCTTGCAGTACTAGCTCGAGCAGTGGGCATCCCGTCAAGGTGGGTCAGAGGGTATGTTAGCGTTCCACCAGATCCCCATTATCAGGGAGTAGGCAATGAATTTTTACTTCGCGGAACGGACGCGCATTCCTGGGTGGAAATATGGTATGCGGGGGTTGGCTGGGTGCCGATGGAAGCGACGCCTTCTTTTTCGTTGCCGCAAGTTCAGCCACACTCTGGGGGTACAGTGCCACAAAAGGCGACCCAGCAGCATCCACAACCGAAGTCTTCTCGTTTTTCGACAACTATCTTGTCGGGGATAATGGCCGCAGTAATTGCGATAATCGCACTCTTGCTGATCCTCATAGTGCTAAGCATATGGGTTTTCGCGCGAGTGGTCAGAAAACGCGGGCAAAATGCGGATGAGGTTCAGAAAATCGATGCGGTGGCAAGAGTATTTTATCAATTTCTACGCCTCATCGGAGGGCGAAAACCGCACGAAACACTGAGAGAAACAGCGCAAAGAATTGGCGTGGAATCTGCAGAACATGATATGATCAAATTTATTGAATGGTATGAACGTTTTCGCTATGGCGGGCAAAATGTATCCGTAGAGACTGGGCAAAAGTGGTTGAGCAGGTTGCGGCAATGGCTTCACGAACGACATCGCGAGAAGCAATGAAGTGAAGGAATGATCAGGAAGTTGGGTGAAATGGTGAACAGTGATTTTGACAAAGTGGTGGTACTAGATTTTGGTGGTCAATACAATCAACTGATTGCCCGAAGGATTCGGGATATGCATGTGTATTCGGAATTGTTACCGCATGATACCCCCATGGAAAAACTGCGAGAGATGAACCTGAAGGGCATCGTATTTTCCGGCGGACCGCGCAGCGTCTATGGGGACGACGCGCCGATCATCGATCATCAGGTATACGAGCTAGGGGTGCCCATTTTGGGAATCTGCTACGGCATGCAACTGATGGCCAAAGATTTTCATGCCAGAGTGGATCGCGCGGTATCGCGTGAATATGGGTTGGCCACCATGCAGTTGCAATCCGAATTGGCGCTATTTAAGGGTACGCCTACAGAGCAGCGAGTCTGGATGAGTCACAGCGATGTGGTGACCGAAGTGCCGGAGGGATTCAGTCTTGACGCTAGTACACCAAGTGCGCCGGTTGCGGCGATGAGCGCGAGAGATAAGCGACTCTACGGGGTGCAGTTTCATCCGGAAGTGCAGCACACCGATTACGGAGAGCAACTGCTTCAAAATTTCCTTTTTGGAATTTGCGGCTGCACGCCGAATTGGCGGATGGACAATTTGCTGGAGGAATCTATCAAAAACATTCGGTCCACAGTCGGGGATAAAAAAGTGCTGATGGCGCTCTCCGGTGGCGTGGACTCTTCCGTTACGGCGGCGCTCCTACACCGGGCGATCGGGGATCGACTCACTTGTGTGTTTGTCGATCACGGCCTTCTTCGCGAGGCAGAGAGTGAACAAGTGATGGCGATGTTTGAGGGTGTATTTCACATGGACATCCGCCGCATTGACGCCAGCGAGCGGTTTTTAACTCTGTTAAATGGAGTCTCCGATCCTGAAGAAAAAAGAAAACGCATTGGCCGAGAATTTATCCAGGTGTTTGAGGAGACGGCGGCACAGCTGGGCGAATTTGATTTTCTCGGGCAAGGAACCCTCTACACCGACGTGATTGAAAGTGGCACAAAAACTGCGGCGACGATCAAGTCGCACCACAATGTGGGCGGCCTTCCGAGTGAAATGAGATTTAAGCTGATCGAGCCACTTCGCACGCTTTTTAAAGACGAAGCGAGGAGGCTTGGAGAGGCGCTCGGGCTTCCGCATCACTTTGTCTGGCGACAACCGTTCCCGGGGCCGGGACTAGCTATTCGTTTGATTGGCGAAATCACCAAAGATCGCCTGAAGATGCTGAAAAAAGCGGATGCCATCGTGCGCGAGGAAGTGGTGAGCGCAGGCCTTGAGCAGGAAATTTGGCAATATTTCGCGGTGTTGACAGATTTGCGAAGCGTAGGCGTCATGGGCGATGAACGAACGTATTTTTCGACTGTGGCCATTCGCGCAGTGACGTCGAGGGATGGCATGACGGCTGATTTTGCCCGCATTCCCTTTGAGGTGCTACAACGCATGTCCAGTCGCATCTGCAATGAAGTGGCAGGAGTAAACCGCGTGGTTTACGACATCACCTCCAAGCCACCGTCAACGATCGAATGGGAGTAAGCTAGTACATATGAATCTTTAATGTAAACTGAAGATATGTGATTATTAGTCAAATTCTTGAGATTCCGCGTGCGGGAGGAGTACTTATGATAAAAAGGTTCTCTTCTTACCATCGCGGAATCGTGATTCGATTTGGGATTTTGATTGTCATCATGGAACTTTTAAACGAATTTATTAGCTCTGCCGTTCTTCACCAAATGGGGTTCAAGTATGGCGGAGTGGAGATGCACTTCATCAAGGTGCTCATTACAGTGATCATCTCGTTTCCCATTACTGTTATCTGGTTAAACGATTACGTGAAATTTCGAGATTCAGAGGCACGAAGGAATGAAGAGCAAAAGGATTTTCGCTCACTTTTTGAATACAACCCTTCCATGATCATACTTTACTCGATGGATGGGAAGTATCTTGATGCCAACCCCGCATTTCTTCGATATACCGGGATTTCCCTCGACGAGTTAAGAAACGCCCTGCCATTTATCACTGTGAAAGAGGAGTACAGAGAAGAAATACAGTATTATTTTCAAGAAGCTGCAAGCGGGAATATCCAAGAAATAACTTTTAAGTTAAAGTTGTCCTGGGGAAATG
>JAJYOE010000058.1 GCA_021785975.1 Bacillota bacterium
AGAGCAGGGAATAGGCGAGTCCAAGTGTTTTTTTTCCAAACCTTTTGACAAAAAGATAGGCAATTCGCTCACCAAGTCCTGTCTTGATAAAGCCGCGTGAGATAAAAAAAGCGATGACGATCAGCCAAATGACCGGATGCCCAAATCCGCTTAGCGCTTGAGGAACACTGAGGGTGTTGGAGAGTGCAGTAATGGCAATGCCGAAAATGGCAACGGGCCCCATCGGAAGTGGTTTGATGATAAATCCGAGGATGGTCACCACGAATATCGCAAATAAGTGCCAGGCTTGCGGGGTAATTCCTTCAGGTGGGCGAATCACCCAGAGATCGATTCCCACCATGGCCGTGATCAGTAAGGGAATGAGACGAATAGCAGGCTGTTTTTTTATACTGTCGGTCAAGACCACATCACCGCCAACGAAGATGAAATGTTATGATTACCTAAGCATCATTAAATATTATGGGGAATGTACGATTTTTATAATCCAGAGAACGAGGTGGAACATGAGAGCGCTACTAATCGGTGGAACAGGGACGATCAGTTCGGCGATTACCGCAAGATTAGGTGAGCAGGGGAATGAAGTGTACCTCTTGAACAGAGGGAAGCGCACGGATTCACTGCCAGATGGGATCCAACTGATACAAGCAGATATTCATGATGAGGCGGAAGTCGCGAGGCTGATTCAAGACATGCAGTTTGACGTGGTAGCGGATTTTATCGCTTATCAGCCCGCTGATCTGGAAAGGGATTACCGTTTGTTCCGGGGGAAAACCAGGCAGTTTATCTTCATCAGTTCCGCTTCTGCCTATCAGAAGCCGCTGTCGGATTATCGAATTACGGAAAGCACACCGCTGTCGAATCCCTATTGGGAATATTCCAGGAACAAGATCGCTTGTGAAGATTATTTGATGAAATTATATCGTGAAGAGGGGTTCCCCATCACCATCGTGAGGCCGAGTCACACGTATGATGAGCGTGCCATTCCGCTTGGGGTACATGGGAAGCGTGGATCCTGGCAGGTGGCGAAACGCATGTTGGAGAAGAAACCTGTCATTATTCACGGCGATGGCACTTCACTTTGGACGATGACTCACAGTCTTGATTTTGCTAAAGGTTTTATCGGACTGATGGGAAATATCCATGCGATCGGAGAGTCGGTTCAAATCACTTCAGATGAAAGCCTGACCTGGAATCAGATTTATGTCGCTATCGCTGATGAGCTTGGCGTAGAACTTCGCGCGGTTCATGTGGCTTCGGAATTTTTGGACGCCTGGAGCAGCGAAGACTATCGCGGGTCTCTGATTGGGGATAAAGCGAATTCAGTCGTTTTTGACAACGCCAAACTAAAACGGCTGGTTCCGGATTTTACAGCTACCATCCGTTTCGATCAAGGCATTAAACAAACCATCTCATACGTGCTGTCGCATCCTGAATTTCAGGTGGAAGATCCTGAATTTGACCGCTGGTGTGATCAGGTGATTGACGCACTGGAAGTGGCAACGTCAACTTTTACTCGTAAGTGACTCCTGTAAGTTCTTCGGAGATGCGCCATAACTTGGCGGCGGTGGCTTCGTCGATGGCGCGGCGTGATTTTTTGGCGACAGTTGGCGTTCCTTTGAGTTCAAAGCTGCCATTGGGACCATAGTAGGCGCCGCCTTTGGCATCGGGACTGGTTGCGGCGTATAGCGATGGCAGTGCGCCGCTTGCCGCATCCTGAGATAGAAACTGGATCATGGAATAGCCGTCCCGCTCTTTGGTGGCAGATGCCCGCCCGAGGTTAGGGCCGGTGGTTTGCAGTCCGGTTCGGGCAAACCCCGGGTGCGATGCAGCGCTGAATATTCCCCATTCATGGCGCTGGCTGAGTCGCTCCAGCTCCTGCGCAAAAAGTAAAACGGCGAGCTTTGATTGCCCATACGCCCGCATTGGGCGATAGTTTTTTTCGCAGGCTAAATCCGAAAAATCAATCGCGGCCCATCGATGGACTAAGCTGCTGACACTGACAATGCGCGGGGATTTGCCCTGACGGATGAGCGGTAACAACCTGCCGGTAAGCGCAAAGTGGCCTAAGTGATTAGTGCCAAACTGCAGCTCGAACCCGTCTTCTGTCGTATGCCTTGTAGGAACAGCCATGACACCTGCATTGTTGACAAGAAGGTCGATCGGACGTCCCCGCTTTATCATACGATCAGAAAAAGATTCAACCGACTTTAAGCTGGCAAGGTCAAGCAGTTCTACTTCCACATTCGCAAAAGGGGACAGAGCCCTGATGCGTTGAACGGCATTCGCACCTTTTTCATCATTTCTTACGGCAAGGACCACCTCTGCCCCTTTTGCGGCAAGTGCTCTGGCAGTTTCATATCCCAGTCCACTGGTTGCGCCAGTAACAATGGCAAAACGTCCACTCTGATCTGGAATCTGCGATTCAGTCCAACTTGCCATGCATAATCTCCCCTTTGTTCAGACTTTTTTGTGCTTCATCGATAATGCCGCGAAAGATGTCCCAGTACGCATTTTGGCGATATAGATGATCTGTCCGACGTGTTCTCCACAATGTGTCACTGTATTGAATACCATCTCATACACTTTCACTGGTTTCCCCATCACTTCAACGACGTCATCCAACTGATCGGATGCTAGTTGAGCTAGCGCGTTGTCTGCGACAGAGAACCCTTCTTCAAGCGTTTGGAGGACTTGCTCTTTGGTGAAAAAAGTCCTTTCGTTGAATTCCGCATCTCTGTCTCGAATATCAGGCTCTCCTCGTAAGTTGACGAGAAACCTTTGCAGTAAATTGCCGCGCAGATGAATCGCAATATTGACAATGCTGTTACTTTCATCATTAGGACGCCAGTTCACGTCTTCATCATGGAGTTGGGTGATGGCTGCTTTTGAAAGTTTCAGGTAGTTTTCGAGTTTGTTGCGATGGATCGAAATAAAATTCGTGCGAAGATCCACGATCGCATTCTCCTCTGTTCAGAAAATTTCCAAAAATACTTGCAAAGAAGTATATCAATTTTTTAGAATTGAAACAAATCTTGCAAACAAGATTTTTGACAGTTGCCATTTTGAAATGGGAAGGAGGATATCACTTGCGGCTCGTCATTGATCATGTCAGTAAGCGTTATGGAGATCGAGCCGGTAAAGCAACAATGGCGCTACAGGATATCACCCTTACCGTGGATCATGAAGAATTCGTCGCGATTGTAGGTCCGAGTGGAAGCGGGAAATCGACGCTTCTTGCGATGGTAGCAGGACTCACAGACATCACAAGCGGTGAAATTTACTTTTCTGGACTGGAAGACGGCGTGGATCCTCGAATCGGCGTCGTGTTTCAGGAACATGCATTGTTCCCTTGGCGAACGGTGCTTCACAATATCGAGTTTGGCTTGGAACAACGCGGTATAGGGAAAAAAGAACGGCGCGAAAAAGCTTTTTTTTATGTAGAAATGATGGGGTTGACAGGATTTGAACACAAATTTCCTCATCAATTATCAGGCGGAATGAGGCAACGCGTGGGGATTGCCCGGGCTTTGGCGATTCAACCGGACCTGCTGCTTATGGATGAACCGCTTTCCGCACTGGACGCACAAACGCGGCTCATTTTGCAGGAAGAATTGTTGCGAATATGGAATCAGGAACGGCACAACACGCTCTATGTTACTCATAACATTCAAGAAGCGGTTGCGTTGGC
>JAJYOE010000059.1 GCA_021785975.1 Bacillota bacterium
GCAGAGTGTACGGGCATTTGCAGGGGCTACTCACCACGCTCAAAGGGTTGCCTCTCGCCTACAACAAAGATCTTCAGGAAGATAAAGAGGGACTCTTTGACGCGCTCGATACGGTAAAGCCATCGCTTCAACTCTTTGCGGGGATGCTCGCCAGCCTGACGGTCAAAAAAGAGCGATTGGAAGAACTCTTGCAAGGCGATTACAGTGCGGCGACCGATCTCGCGGACGAACTCGTCAGGCACGGCATTCCATTCCGGCAGGCACACGAAATCGTGGGCAAATTGGTTCGCTATGCCGCGGACCGAAAAGTGGCGTTTCACGCATTAACCCCCTCCCAATTGCAGGAAGTTGCGCCGCAACTTGATCCTTCATGGGTGGCGGAGCTTACACCTCTACGGGTGGTGGAAGCGCGCCAAAGCAGGGGCGGAACGTCGATGTCTGCTGTTGAAATGCAGTGGGAGATGGCGATGGCGACCTGGGAAGCTCATACTCTATAATGTAATAATAACTATTTTTACTTAATATTCCTAGATTACGATTCGGTTTCAAGGGCAGGATTCCCACGGTTATTGTCGAATTAGCTTGAGGGAAATAAATCAGGCGACATTGAGCAATGGTATCGTGGAGGATTGTCAATGATTGAAATGCAGGATGTTTGGAAGGAGTACAACAACGGCGTCACTGCTCTTCAGGGAGTGAGCGTGCGAATTGCCCAGGGAGAGTTCGTGTATGTAGTGGGGCCTAGTGGTGCGGGAAAATCGACATTTATCAAGCTGATGTATAGAGAAGAACGGCCAACAAAAGGACACATTTTTGTTGGCGGTTTTAATATTGAACGGTTACGTGACAGACAGATTCCATTTATGCGTCGACATGTCGGCGTGATTTTTCAGGATTTCAAGCTGTTGCAAAAAATGACGGTAGAAGAAAATGTCGCATTTGCAATGGAAGTGATCGAGGCATCAAAACGCTTGACCCGCAAAAGGGTGAAGGAAATGCTCGAACTCGTGGGCCTTATCGACAAGGCGAAAATGTTTCCGAACGAATTATCCGGGGGGGAACAGCAACGGGTGGCGGTGGCAAGAGCACTGGTGAACAAGCCCAGTGTGATTGTGGCTGATGAACCGACAGGTAACCTTGATCCTGACAATTCGTGGCAAATACTAAAGTTGTTTGAGCGTGTCAATGACCGAGGAACTACGATTGTCATGGCGACACACAATCGCGAACTGGTGAATGCAACGAGAAAACGCGTCATTGCGATCGAACAGGGACAGATTGCCAGAGACGAGGAACGCGGGGATTACGGCTATGAAGATTAGGACGTTTGGCAGGCATGGCAAAGAGGGCTTCAAGAACCTGTTTCGCAATGGTTGGATGACATTTGCTGCGGTCAGCGGCGTGGCGGTAACGTTATTGATTTTAGGGGTGTCGCTGATTATCAGTGTCAACTTGCAAAATATATTGTCCAATATTGAAAGTGAGTTGCAGTTTAACGCCTATGTTTCCGATCAGGTGAAAACTTCAGACTTGCCGGTATTATTGCATGAGATTAGTAGCCTTGGCGGGGTCAAGCAAGTGACACTGATCACGAAGGAACAGGCGCTCTCGACGATGAAAAAAACGCTTGGTCCCAACGCCGATCTTTTAAATGGGCTCGGAAATCCGTTGCCAAACGAATTTGTCGTGAAGGTGGATAATCCCAAGATGATTCCGCAGATTGCGAGTCTGGTCACGCAAATTAGTGGCATTCAAAAGGTTCAATACGGCGCCAGTTTTATTCCGAGAATGCTATCTATTTTCACCATCGTACGGGATACCTCGATTATCTTTATCATTGCGCTGATCGTCATGGGGATGTTCCTCATTTCCAATACCATTAAAATCACAATTTTTACCCGGCGCAGGGAGATAGAAATCATGAAACTGGTGGGGGCGACGGATGGGTTTATCCGCGGACCGTTTTTTGTGGAGGGCACGCTCCTTGGCATCATCGGTGCTTTTATCCCCAGCGTCATCTTGAATCAAGGGTATTATTTTATACAAAAAAATGTGGTATTGTTTCCTCCGTTTTCATTGATGCCAGACCCGATCGTGATGAACCGGGTGCTGCCAATTCTTTATGCAGTGGGTCTCTTAATTGGGGCATGGGGAGGAATCATGTCGATGCGCAGGTATTTGAAAGTCTGATTTGGCAGGGATACCTTCTGCCTTGTCCGCATAAAGTGTGGTATTAACTTGTGGACAGGTCAGGAGGTGCTGCGGTGATCCAGCGAAAACGCTTAGTCAAATGGGGGCAGACCATCGCGCTGGTGGCAATTACAGCTTTCGCCACTTGGTCGGGATTAAAATGGAGTGGGGTGGATTATTCTCCGCTTGCTGCTAACCCTTCCTATCGTAAATTTCTACAGACGTATTCAAGATTGACAGAAAGTTATTATCAAAAATTGAATCCTAACCAATTAATGGAAGGGGCCATCAGCGGAATGGTCCACTCAGTCGGAGATCCTTTTTCCATGTACATGAACCCTGTGCTTGCCGCTCGGTTCAGGGAACTGGTGTCTTCTGAGTTTCAAGGGATCGGCGCGGTGCTCAGCGAGCAAAGCGGTCAACTGGTGGTGGCATCGATTCTTCCAGGGTCACCTGCCGATAAAGCCGGTTTGAAAAAAAATGACGTGGTGCTCTCCATCAACGGGCGGTCTGCAGAAAATTTGTCACTGGAACAAGCGGTGGAATTGATACGCGGGAAAGCGGGGACCAGTGTTCGTCTTCAGGTGATGCGCGGAAAATCTGTTTTCACTAGGGATGTATTGCGACAGAAGATTGTCGAGCCCACTGTTTTTATGAAAATATATCCCCATCGCATCGGTTATCTGCTAATCACAGAGTTTAGCGAAAGTACAGATACCGTATTCTTGAATGACCTCGAGCGATTGAAACAAAATGGCGTGAAGGGGCTGATTATTGACGTCAGGGACGATCCCGGAGGTTATTTACAAAGTGTTGATAGAATTGCTAGTTATTTGTTGCCGAAAAATGCAGTGATCGCGCAAATCGTTGCGAGGGATGGTTCCCGAAAGGTGCTTCGGGCTAGCGGCGACTTGTTGCCAGTGCCAAAGGTATGCCTCGTCAATGGCGAAACGGCCAGTGCGGGAGAGATTCTTGCCGCCGCGCTTCAGGAATCAGGCGGTGTTCCGCTGGTTGGGGAACGCACATATGGCAAGGGGACAGTCCAGGAAACGGAGCAGTTCAAAGATGGCTCTAGCCTCAAATTGACGGTGGCACGGTGGCTAACCCCCAAAGGAGTATGGATTCACCGCCAGGGCATCGCCCCGAATTTCAAGGTGCCAACGCCAGTGTACTATCATTATCCGGCGTTGCCCATGACGCTGAAATCGCCTTACATGGTGGGAGATAACCAAGTGAATATTGCTGTGTTGCAACGAATTCTGTTGGCATTGCACTATTACCCCGGACGAACGGACGGATATTACAGTCAAAGTACTTATGAAGCGACCATGGCATTTCAGCGTGCGCATCAGTTAAAGCCAACGGGTGAAGTGGATAGCAATACTGCCTATGCGCTCAATGTGGCATTGTTGCAACAAAAGCAAAGCAATGATCCCCAGCTTTTCACAGCGATGGGGTACATTGAGCA
>JAJYOE010000060.1 GCA_021785975.1 Bacillota bacterium
ACAATGGCCGCCGACCAGTGGAAGGTGACAAACGTCTGCCTGACAATTTCTTGTAGCACGCCGTCCAGATCTCTCGCAGCAGCGACTTGTGTGCTTAGTGCGAATAAGGCGGAGGTGACCGCTTCCCTCGCTCTCGCTTCTTCAACCCTTTGGCGCAACTGTAAGGCTAGGCTCGCAGTGAAGGCCGCCACCGCAAGATAGACTGCAAAGGTGATCAAATATCTGACATCGCCAACAGTAAACCTGAAAATAGGCGGAATGAAAAAAAAGTCAAAGGCGATGACCCCAATCACCGCAGCATAAAATGACGGCCGAAATCCCCAGCGGACAGCGGCGATGAAAACAGGCAACAAATACAAGAGTGCAATATTCACTGGTGTAAAGGCATACCCAATCATCCAAAAAATAGCGGTCAAAATAATGACCATCAAGGTCACGTACAGATACGGAAGCCATCGCTTGTTGGTGCCGCTCGTCGTATCAGTAACGATCTCCGGCAGTGACCAATTGTTTTTTGGCGACTTTAATACCCGCCATTTTGGTTTGAACGAGGTGGTTGGTGACATAGAAAAATCTCCGATCTACATAAGATGCTAGTTCTTTTATAACGCCGCTCCGCACTGAAGTGCTTTCTTTTTACGGAATTTTTACACCCGACCTTTATTTCTTTACGCCATTTTGATAGGAAATCTGACTACAATGCGTTTGTTGCTTTCCATTATCACGAGTCTGCATAGGTACTCAGAGATTGGATAGCGTAAAAAAGGAGTGAAAATATGGGAGATGTCATTTCCATCCTACTTTATCTGGCCGTTTTTGCAATGTTTTTAGGCCTATTTCGCGCGTTTGACAGGGCATAGGAGGGACCTTTCGTGTGGGTGTTGTTGATTATTTCCGTCCTTTTAATGGTGTATTTGAGTTATGTCATTTTTCATCCAGAGAAGTTTTGAACGATATTTTGGCGCAAACCAAGGAGTGATCTTTTTTGACGATAGCAGGTTCGATAGGCATATTAGCGGTGATCGCTCTCATCCTGATCATTGGCATCCCTTTGGGTGACTATCTTTATTATCTTTTTCGTGGCGAACCGAGTCGAATGGACAAAGTGTTTCACCCTTTGGAAAAATGGTTGTTTCGCGCAGTGGGGGCGGATCCATCCGTCAAGATGGACTGGAAGGCTTATCTGCGAGCGCTGATCATGGTGAATTTCGCCATGATGATCTTCGCCTACCTGGTATTTCGTCTGCAGGGCGTGTTACCACTGAACCCTGCCCATATCAAAGGAATGCCGTGGGACCTTGCGTTCAACACGGCGGCGAGTTTCATTACCAATACCAACTGGCAAAATTATGCCGGTGAACAATCGATGTCCTATTTGGGTCAGATGCTGGGGATCACCTACCTTCAATTTACATCAGCAGCAACTGGTTTTGTCGCCGCCATTGCCTTCGTGCGTGGACTCATCGCCAATAGGTCTGAGTCGATCGGCAACTTCTGGGTGGACTTTATTAGAATTCACACAAGGCTTTTGCTGCCGTTAGCGTTTGTCTTCGCGCTCATCTTGATTGGACTTGGCGTGCCGCAAACGCTGCTTGGACCAGAAACCGTCCATACCTTGCAAGGCGTGCTGCAAACCATATCGCGTGGACCCGTTGCGTCACTGGAAGCCATTAAGCAATTAGGAACCAACGGTGGCGGTTATTATAATGCCAACTCTGCCCATCCATTTGAAAATCCAAGTGCCATTACCAACGTACTCGAGATGTTGGCGATGGGAATTGTTTCTACAGCCCTCGTTTGGACGTTTGGGCGTTTTATCAAGAACCGCAAGCAGGCAGTGGTGCTGTACGTCTTCCTGACAGCGATTCTCATCATCGGTGCCTTTATCATCTATGCGAATGAGGCGGGGGGCAATCCCATTCTTCAGCATGTGCTTGGTATTCATGGCTCCAATATGGAAGGAAAAGAAGAACGCTTTGGTCCCGCCATGTCGAGTGTATTTGCCGCCATTACGACTGCGTTCACCACGGGAGCCGTCAATTCCATGCATGATAGCTACATGCCGATGGGCGGCTTTATCCCCCTGCTTTTCATGATGTTCAATTTGATCTTTGGCGGAAAAGGCGTGGGGCTGCTTAATATTCTCATGTTTCTCATCATCACTGTGTTTCTCTCCGGTCTCATGGTGGGCCGAACGCCAGAGATTTTCGGCAAAAAAATCGAGGCTCGAGAGATCAAATTGGCCACGATCGCGATGTTGGTTCATCCGTTTATTATCCTTGTCCCTGCAGCGATCGCGCTGGTGACCAAAGTGGGCACTTCTTCGATTCTCAACCCTGGGCTGCACGGACTAACAGAGGTGCTCTACGCCTATACTTCTGCTGCTGCCAATAACGGATCGGCATTTGCCGGGCTAAATGGAAACACCGTGTTTTACAACGTGACGCTAGGCATAGTCATGCTGATCGGTCGGTATGTTTCGCTGATCGCGATGTTTGCGATTGCTGGATCGCTTGCCAAAAAAGCAGTGATCCCGCCGAGCGCAGGAACCTTGCGTACGGACACCTTTGCGTTTGGTGGCGTCTTTGTCGCCGTGTTTGTGATCGTCGGCGCATTGACCTTTTTCCCTGCGCTCGCGATTGGTCCGATAGGAGAACAGTTACAGATGTGGGCCCATCTTTTGCATTGATGTTGCCACGCGCATCCCGGTGAGAAGGAGACTTTACCATGAATCGTCAATCAAAAACATTTAGCGGTGCCATCATGTCACGCGCCATCTGGGAATCGTTTGTCAAGATGGACCCGCGCGGGTTGGTGCGAAATCCTGTCATGTTTGTGGTGGAAATTGGGTTTGTCATCACGCTTCTGTTAACGATCGACCCTAATCTCTTTGGTGGTCATTATGGACCCAGTGAACGATCGTATAACCTCATCGTGACGATTATTCTGCTCATTACCGTACTTTTTGGAAATTTTGCGGAAGCGGTGGCAGAAGGGCGTGGGAAGGCTCAGGCCGAGTCGCTGCGCAAAACCAAAACAGATCTGCTTGCTAATAAAAAATCCGTCAGCGGTGCCTATGAACAGGTTCCTGCTTCCTCTTTGCATCGGGATGACCTCGTGCGGGTCATCGCAGGAGAAATGATTCCTGCAGATGGCGAGGTGATCGAGGGACTGGGGAGTGTCGATGAATCCGCCATTACGGGTGAATCAGCGCCTGTGATCCGCGGGGCTGGTGGGGACTTCAGTTCTGTGACGGGCGGGACCAAACTCTTGTCCGACGAACTGATCATCCGCATCACAGTAGATCCTGGGGAATCCTTCCTTGATAAGATGATCAATCTGGTCGAAGGGGCAAGTCGCCAAAAAACCCCAAATGAACTCGCCCTATCGGTGCTCCTCGCAGGGTTGACGCTAATCTTTCTGATCGTCGTCGTCACCCTTGAACCCATGGCACATTATGTGCACGGCTCCATCGATGTAGCCACCTTGATCGCACTACTCGTGTGCCTCATTCCGACGACCATTGGGGCGCTCTTATCCGCGATCGGG
>JAJYOE010000005.1:0-32143 GCA_021785975.1 Bacillota bacterium
GGATCAATCGTTACCACCACTTTTGCGCTGGTGATGTCATCACTATCGGCAGAAACGCTGGCATCAAATTCGTTGAAATGTCCGCGTACGTTGGAGATCATCATGTGACGGACGCTGAAACCAACCTCACTGTGAGCCTTATCAAGATTCCAATTTACATTTGCCAAAATAATTCCTCCTAAAAATTAATTATTATCATTAGATCGTAAGCGATAGCCTATGTAAGTTGCCGCTCTACTAATGTAATTTTATTATATTACAAATAGTAAGTAATGTACAATAGGTTAGTAGATGTTTTTGTATTCTGACTATTTGACTGGTTCCCATTCGGGATTGAGTGGTGAGACCTGACGGGAAATCTCCCGTCAGGCTCTTGTTAGTAAATAGATGTGACTAGTTTCGAATGATTAAGCAGATGCACTGGAGTTTGGCGGATTGCTGACGGTCGTGCCAGATGGTGTCCAATTTCCGTGTCTTTGGCCATGATCAAAGCCATGTCCCGGCATCGAAGGCATCGTTCCATTAACGAGGTTGGTAATTTGCTGATTGAGACGGGTGAGCATTTGCTGTTCTTGTGTGCTAGTCATTTTTCCACTACTCACTGCCTGATCAAGATTAGACTTGGCAGAGTTTTCGAGATCTGTAATCAAGGTCGTTGTTGAGACACCTTGTGCTTGCGCAATACTGGCGATGGATTTACCGGCCTTCAAATCGGATTGCAATGTCGTCGTACTGAGGTTTAAGTCTTTTGCCAAAGTGGACATGAAGTTCCCCATCATTCCTGGTCCACCCCAACCGCCTTGCCCGTGATGGAAGCATGAGGTGGTCGTCGATGTCGATGAGTTGCTGTTTGGTGTTGTCGTCGCTGCATAGGCAGAAATCGAAGCGCCAATGACTCCTGCTGCGATCAGAGTACCAATCAAAGTCTTAGGTATTTTACGCATTTGATGTTTCACTCCTTGGTGTTGATTTATTTACAAGCCCCATCTTCTATCATCACGCTGTAAAAATCCTGTATGAAATCTGTGCTACATTAACGACATGGGGATTATTTAGCTGGAGGGAACATGGTGACAAAAAAGAAGTCAATATTGATCTACACTATCATTACTCTTGTCCTGATCTTAATGCTCTTTTGGTGGTTGGGTGACAGGTGGTATGTCAACTATGCACCTGTTCAACCATTTCTCATCTACTACGGCGGGATTCCCACTCAAAATAAACAAATCACCACTTTTGTTGATCAATTGACCGGGTACCCTATAGTGATCTTAGGAGATGGGTTAAGTGATTCTGCCCCATCCTCTTCAATAATCCGTTTGGCTAAAAAAAGCTCTCCGAATATCGCTTTTTTTGGATACATTAGTATAGGTGTGACTCACCAGGCAGGGAATCTAAGCGTAAATGAAGTAAAATCGCTGTTAAAGCAATGGAAACAAATAGGCGCAAGTGGTGTGCTGTACGATACTGCAGGTCCTGATTTTGGAGTGTCCTACAAGCGCCTGTCCCAGCTAGTTGCGCTTGCACATCAATATGGCATGCGGATCATCGTAAATTCGTGGTATCCACAGGCTGTACTGCATGTGGGGCTGACTCGACATGACGGTTATCTGGCAGAAAATTGGTATGTCGCAGAAGGTCATGTGCGCTCACAACCGGTCGGTGCTTCCTACATCTCACTAATTAAACAAGAAGGTATTCCTATTTTTATGACGGCGACAGGCGGTTCTCACATCCAATCCTTATCATTACCAACGATAAAAGCCTGGGTTAAAGGCAGCAAAAAAGTGGCGCAGGGCAATTATATCGCCATCTCTGATCAATACTATTCCTCAGACACTGATTACATAGAGTCAGCCAAGACCTTAAAGAACATCATACGAAGTTTTTTTCCTTTTGGATTGTAAATTAAGAAAAAATGAGCATTGTATACATACGGGAATCCATACTTTAGAGGATGCGTTGATCAGAGAGTACAGTATGTGAATGCTGATGATAAAAAAATTTGCGCCAATTTAGTTTGCGGGCAATTTTTTTTTGCATGGAGTTCGTTGAGGAAATGCGCGAAAGTTAAGCGTTTTCTTCGCGTGTATCGAGGTTTTTTTGTGGCATGAAAATTGCATTTTACATGAAAAGAGCAATAGTACGAGGAGGGTTTTTATGCAACAGCAAACGAAATCAGCAGCGATTGAACTTGAAAACCAATATGGAGCTAAAAATTATCATCCGCTTCCTGTCGTTCTCGTAAAGGGAGAAGGCGTGTGGGTGGAGGATGATCAAGGAAAACGCTATTTGGACATGCTCAGTTCCTACTCTGCACTGAATCAGGGACACCGTCACGCGAAGATCATTAAGGCGCTAAAAGATCAGGCTGATCAAATCACACTGACTTCTCGGGCTTTTTATAATGCACAATTGGGACGTTTCTATGAGAAACTTTCTAAATTGACAGGCAAACCGACCATTTTGCCGATGAATACAGGTGCCGAAGCAGTGGAAACTGCGATTAAAGCCATCAGGCGCTGGGCATACGATGTCAAAGGCGTGCCGGACAATCATGCCGAGATCATTGTTTGCAGCGGAAACTTCCATGGGAGAACGACGACGATCATTTCATTCTCCTCGGATCCTGAGTATCAGCGCGGGTTTGGACCGTTGACGCCTGGTTTCAAAATAATTCCTTATGGTGATGTATTGGCGCTTCGCGAAGCCATTACACCGAATACGGCAGCGTTTATCGTTGAACCGATTCAGGGAGAGGCGGGGATCGTCATTCCTCCTGAGGGATTCTTACGAGAAGCATCGGCGATTTGCAAAGACAATAACGTGCTTTTTGTGGCCGATGAGATTCAAACCGGGCTGGGCCGCACCGGTAAAATTTTTGCCTGTGACTGGGAAGGCGTTCGGCCTGATGTCTATATCATTGGAAAGGCACTTGGCGGCGGCGTTTTCCCTATCTCTGCAGTGGCGGCCAATGCGGATGTGCTCGGCGTATTTGAACCGGGATCTCATGGTTCTACGTTTGGAGGCAATCCTCTTGGATGCGCGGTAGCTATTGCAGCAATGGATGTCATTGAAGAAGAGCACCTGGATGAGCGGGCGAAGGAACTTGGAGAGTATTTCCTGGGTCGTTTGCAAACTTTGAATGCACCGATCATTCATGAAATTCGCGGACGCGGTCTTTTTATTGGAATGGAACTGACCACCGCAGCGCGGCCATATTGCGAAGCATTGAAGGAACGGGGACTTTTATGTAAGGAAACTCATGCACATACCATTCGTTTTGCGCCTCCACTCGTGATCACAAAAGAAGAGCTGGACTGGGCGTTTGATCAGATCAAAAGTGTGATTGAGGGTTGAAAATACTGGGATTGGTGGCGTAAACGATGAGTACTGTGGCAGTTGCTCAAAAGGATGAAGAATTGAATGTGCTTTTCAGCACGCAAGAGATGATCCAAATTGCCCTTAACAAACTCGGTTATGGCAAAGAAGTATTTGAATTGTTAAAAGAACCGATGCGCACACTCACCGTCAGGTTTCCTGTGCGGATGGACGATGGATCGGTTCAGGTGTTTACCGGTTATCGTGCACAACACAATAATGCGGTCGGACCGACCAAGGGCGGGATTCGTTTTCATCCTGATGTGACGGAGGATGAAGTGAAGGCACTCTCGATCTGGATGAGCATCAAGTGCGGGATTGCAGGATTGCCTTATGGTGGTGGTAAGGGCGGAGTCATTTGTGATCCGCGGAGCATGTCGTTTCCGGAACAAGAACGCCTGGCACGTGCCTATGTTCGGGCTATCAGTCAAATTGTGGGACCCACCAAGGACATTCCCGCACCGGATGTGATGACGAATTCCCAAGTGATGGCGTGGATGATGGACGAGTATAGCCAAATCCGCGAATTTGATTCTCCCAACTTTATCACTGGCAAGCCCATTGCGCTTGGTGGTTCACTTGGTCGTGACTCTTCCACCGCACGCGGCGTAGCCATTTGCATTCGCGAGGCGGCAAAGGTCAAGGGCATTCCCCTCGAAGGCGCACGTGTAGTAGTGCAGGGATTTGGCAATGCAGGGAGCTATCTGGCCAAATTTATGCATGACGCTGGAGCAAAAGTCATCGGGATTTCCGATGCTTATGGGGCGATCCACGATGAACATGGCCTCGACATTGATTCCCTTCTCGAGCGCAGGGATTCTTTTGGCACAGTGACGAAATTATTTAAGAATACCATCACCAATAAAGAATTGCTGGAACTGGATTGTGATATCCTCGTGCCTGCGGCAATTGAAAATCAGATTACCAAAGAAAATGCGAATGACATCAAAGCTAAAATCATCGTGGAGGCTGCGAATGGTCCCACTACGATGGAGGCAACGAAGATTCTGACGGAGAAGGGTGTCCTCCTGATTCCGGATGTCCTCGGTAACTCTGGTGGCGTGATCGTATCCTACTTTGAGTGGGTACAAAACAATCAGGGTTACTACTGGACAGAAGCGGAAGTGGAAGAGAGATTGGAATCATTGATGGTTCGGTCGTTTGAAACGGTGCTGCATACGGCCCAGGCAAGAAATACGGACATGCGTTTGGCTGCTTATATGGTAGGCATCAAGCGGATGGCAGAAGCGGTGGAGCTTCGCGGCTGGGTATAAATGCTTACTAAAAAAAATAATCAATGCGTGCCTGCAGAACATTAACGTGCAGGCACGTTTTTTTGCAACATTTTATTATGTGGTATTTCTGATATTATGAATGTGAACTTAAAATAGTTCATTTGGATGAATTAAAAATACTTAGATTGAACTACTATGTACACTCTTTCTAGCACTATTCATAATGTGATAATAATGAGAAAATAATATTAAAGCAATTATGAATTTATGGTTAACGAAAGGGGTATATCATTTGAGAATTAATAAATTGGCAATGGCAGCAGTAGCATCCACTATGCTGGTCGGAATTACGGGAGCCGCCAGTGCACATATTTCCGCAAAACACGTATCGGCACTTGCTACGAAATTCCCGACAGTCATTATGTTGAATTTATACCATGGACCGCAAAATAATGGCCCAGACGGTTACCCCAACTTTACTCCTGCTTATTTTTCAGCACCTGCCAATTCAACCGTTAAGCTCATTATTCACAGTTACGATGATGGCCCTGCCGCTGTTGCTACCAGTTATGATAAGGTTCAGGGAACTGTTGGCGGCTTTGAACTGGTAGATGGCAAAAAAGTGACTTCATTGAAAAACAACAATATCGCACATACGTTAACCATTCCTTCGCTAAAGTTAAATATACCGATTCCACCAAAAACGGCAAAAGAAGCTTATGTCACCGTTACCGCAACTGTGAATACAGGAAAAGCAGGCAACTATAACTGGCAATGCATGGTGGCGTGCGGATCTGGATCAAGCGGTTGGTCTGGCGCTATGTCACCAGGCACAGGTAAAGGTTGGATGTACGGGACATTCACCGTCTATAATTTGAAATCGTATCAGAAGTAAAAACTAAGTCTTACCTCATAGAAATCAGAAAATCCTCATCGGCAAGTGTTGATGAGGATTTTATTTTGTCCTCTAATAAAAACTCTAAAGAAATTCTAAAACTACGTCTCCATAATCCAAGTTGTAAAGAGCATGAATCAGTAGACCAAACCAAATCCTACAGGAGGAATCCATAATGAAAAACATGAAATTGATCACAGCAGTCGGGGCACTTGCCATCGCCACGTTAACGCTTGGCAGCACATTGACGTTTGCTGCCACCAATTCGAGTGCCACTTCTAATTCAAACACGCCAACCGGGATCAATTCATCGCAGGCACAAGGGCAATTGATGGGCAAGAGAAGACCACCTGCACCGCTCCCGCCAAGTGAACTGGCAAAAGCGTTAAACATCAGCGTCAGCACACTTCGAAGCGATCTGCAAAGCGGACAATCACTACTTGACATTGCTACAACTCAGGGGATCAGCGAAAGCACTTTGGAGCAAACCTTGACGACTTTCGTCGATGGACATATTCAAACCATGGTCAACAGTGGAAAGCTGACCTCCACACAGGCCACGAATGCGGAAGCAGCATTTGCAAAACGTTTACCAACTATGTTGTCTCATAAGGGACTCCCGCCTCGTCCGGGGCAGGGACCTATGGGAGATCATGGGCCGGGCAATGGGCAAGTCTCCGCAATTGGGCAAGGTCCTGCACAAGGGCAATTCATGGGCAAGAGAAGACCGCCTGCACCGATCCCGCCAAGTGAACTGGCAAAAGCATTAAACGTTAGTGTCAGCACGATTCGAAGCGATTTGCAAAGCGGACAATCACTGCTTGACATTGCTACGACTCAAGGGATCAGCGAAAGCGCATTGGAGCAAACGTTGACAACATATGTCGACGGGCAAATTCAAACATTAGTCAGCAGTGGAAAGCTGACCTCCACACAGGCGACGAATGCGGAAGCAGCATTTGCGAAGCGTTTACCGAACATGTTGTCTCATAAGGGGCTCCCGCCACGTCCAGACCAAGGTCAAGGTAAAGGTTGGGGTCCGGCGAACGGTCAGGGAGCGCTTAGTGGGCAAACGTCATCTGCAGGGAATTCCAACTCTTAACCAGGATTGTAACAAGTAACAAAAGCAACGCGCCGAATAGTATCATTTGGCGCGTTGCTTTCTTGTAGGGAATGCTGGTAAGTGACCGATTCACACAAATTGAATTGCTTTGTTCAGTCTGAGGTGATACGGTAACATAAGTGTGGAAATAATATATTGTCTAATCTGCGTATGTAAGCATTGCAAATTACAGGAGACTGCGGCATGAATGAAAAGTTTTCTCAATACTTCACATTTGATCGAGAGGAATGGTCGAAGTTACGCCTCTCTACTCCTCTTCTTTTGTCTGAAGGGGAATTAAAGAAACTCCACGGAATCAATGAGCAGGTATCGATGGCAGAAGTAACGGATATATATCTGCCTTTATCAAGGCTATTGAATTTATATGTTTCCGCAAACAGGTATCGCCAAGAAGTAACGCATGCCTTCTTGGGGACATTAACGGCAAAAGTCCCATATATTATTGGAATTGCGGGTAGTGTGGCAGTGGGGAAAAGCACAACGGCACGCGTATTACAAGCCCTTTTATCCCGCTGGCCCAACCATCCTAAAGTGGATTTGGTGACCACGGATGGTTTTTTGTTTCCTAATCAGGTTTTGGAACAGCGTGGATTGATGAAGCGAAAGGGATTCCCGGAAAGTTATGATGTTCGCAGTCTGCTGAATTTTCTTATGGATATCAAATCTGGATTGCCGGAAGTCCCGGCGCCTGTATATTCTCATCTGTATTATGACATTATGCCGAATGAATATCAGGTGATTCGCCAACCCGACATCCTGATAGTCGAAGGATTGAATGTGCTGCAAACGCCCTCTGTTGATGGCAGGTCGAATATTTCTAAATTATTTGTCTCTGATTTTTTTAATTTCTCGATCTATGTACATGCGAAAGAGGAAAATATCAGGCAGTGGTATATTGACCGTTTTCAGGTTTTGAGAAAAACTGCATTTCAACAACCGGAATCCTACTTCCGCCGCTATGGCCAATTGACTGAAGAAGAGGCGCAAAATGTAGCTGGTGGCATATGGGAGGAAATCAATTCCATCAATTTAATAGAAAATATCTATCCCACCATGGAGCGGGCACACTTGATCCTGGAAAAAAGATCGGATCATGCGGTGCTGGACGTTAAGCTGAGAAAGCTGTAAATCATCTTTTCATGAGTCGCGATTTTGTGTGCGTAGAGGGATGAGGACGGTAAACTGGCTCCCTTGTCCTTCCTGACTGCGGACATGAAGGGTACCGCCGTGAGCTTCAACAATCCATTTGACAATCGACAAACCAAGTCCCATGCCGCTTGCTTGAGAACGACTCGCATCTCCTTGATAAAATCGGTCAAAAATGCGCGTCAGTTCATCTGGTTTCATGCCTATCCCTGTATCAGATACTTCCCATTGCACAGATCGTTTCATCATCGAGCAACTGAGTGTCATCTGTCCGTTTTTTTCAGTAAACTTGCGGGCATTATCCAGCAAATTGAAAAGCACCTGACGAATGCGTTCCGGGTCAATGCTCCCCTCTATTCCTTCAGCTACATTGACTTTCAATGCTATTTCGCTCGCTTCACAAAGTGGTGCGAACTGTTCCGCTATTTCTCGTGTTAGCGCTGAAATATCCGTGTGTTTGAGCACGAGTTGCGCCGTATTGGCATCCGAGCGAGCAAGTGTTAAAAGGTGGTCTAGTAATCGGCTAAGGCGCTTGGATTCAGAAAATATACCGTGAATCGTGTGAACCTGGCGATCTGTCCAATCTTCCGTGTGCCCAAGCAGCCACTCCGAATTGGCTTGTATGGAAGCTAAGGGGGTGCGGAGCTCATGTGATGCATCTGCCACAAACTGCACCTGTCGATTCCACGCTTTGCGAATGGGCACCAATGCCCGATCAGCCAAGATGAATCCGATGGCGATTGCGATCGCAACACCAAGCACAATCCCTGTAATGGTGATCCAGCGCAACTCTCTTAAGGTCTCCAGCACACCCCCGATATTGCGAAGTCCCATCACGAGAAGTGGCCTACTGATGCCGCCTGCATTTACGGAGACAGGAATGACGACGAGACGGACTGGTTGTTGCTCAATGGTGATATTTTCAGGGCGAACCGGTCGAACAAAAGCTTTAAGTTGGCGGATGTCTGAACTGGTGAGGTATTTTGGCGCAGGGAAAGCCAACGTGCCATCGGGGCGCCATACGATCACGCCAAGCGGTTGGCCGTTTAATGGAGATACGATGGTTCTTTGTTGACCATCCAACCGCCCTTGAGGATGAAGGGGTTGGGGATGTGGCGGTTCCGCAAGAGAGGGCGGTTTTTTTCCTGATTGAACTGTCTGAAGCACGGGTTGCAATTGAATGATCATATTTCGATCTGCATTGTTAATCAATTGGACACTTAAAAAACTGTAGATGGAAATCGAAAATATCGCCAATATGCCCGCGACGACAATTGAATTCCATAATACCAGGCGCCATCTTGTTCGCCAGAACATCAGTGGCCTTCTTTCTTCAAAGAGAATCCAATGCCGCGTTGTGTAGCGATGTAATCTCCACACCCGATGCCCGCGAGTTTTTTTCGTAAATAATGGACGTAGACATCGACGACATTATCACTCGCTTCAGAATCAAATCCCCAAACTCTTTCAAACAGCTGCTCGCGTGTGAGAATCCGTTCACGATTGGTCATAAAAAATTCCAGCATCGAGTATTCAGTGGAACTTAACGAGACCATCAATTCTCCGGATGAGGCGGTATGATGAGTGGTATCGAGCGACAAATCGTGGTACGAAATGATCCCTTCGTCCCCTAATGCCCCTTGTCTACGCCAAACAGCGCGCATCCGCGCCAATAGCTCCACGACAGCAAACGGCTTTACCACATAATCGTCAGCTCCAACATCGAGTCCCCGCACCCGGTCGTCTACGGCATCGCGAGCGGTCACGAGAATCACCGGTGTTTGTGGAGAGGCCGTTCGAATGCGTCTAGTAATCTCTAACCCATCGATATCGGGCAACATGATATCGAGCAGGATCATATCATAAGATCCTTCAGTGGCGAGCCACAAACCATCATTGCCGTTTGCGGCGTCATCCACCTCGTAGCCTTCTTCTGTCAGCGCACTGACCATGGCTCGCAATATTTGTTCATCGTCTTCTACCACTAATATTCTCATTGATTTCCCCTCTATCTCTATCATAGCGAAGTCTATCCGAGACGAAAAGGATAGACTTCGCTATGATAATATGGAACAGAAGTTTTAATGTTTGATTAGAATGGCTTCCGACCACGGGCGATAGCGGTGACTCCCGTACGGCAGATTTGAAGAATGCCGTAAGGAGTTAGTAATTCGATCATCGCTTCTATTTTTTCAGTGTCCCCAACAATCTGAACCACCAGGGAATCCGAACTTACATCGGCGATGGTGGCGCGAAATGTTTCCGCCAGCGTCATGATCTCGGGCCTTTTTACAGGTTCAGCCTCCACTTTAATCAGTGCGAGTTCCCTTGCCACGAGCGGTTCTTCACTTAAAATGCTGATATTCACCACATCGATTAACTTCTCCACTTGATTGATCACCTGGTGCATGATTCGGTCATCACCTAATGTGACAATAATCATTCGAGACATGCCAGGTTGTTCCGAAGGTCCCACGGTGATGCTGTCAATGTTAAATCCGCGGCGGTTGAAAAGGGCGGAGACCCTTTGCAGTACTCCGGGATGATCATTGACAAGGATGGCAACAGTATGGTGATGGTTCATTTTTCATCATCTCCCAACATCATTTCATGCAACGCTTTTCCACCAGGCACGACAGGGTACACATTTTCACTGGAGGGGACGACAAATTCAACGAGCACAGGACCCTTGACAGCAAGTGCTTCCTGCCAGACTTGCTCTGCTTCTGTTTTGTTCGTGGCGCGTAGTCCCTTGACGCCATAGGCTTCCGCCAATTTGACAAAATCAGGACTGCCACTCAGGTCAATTTCACTGTAACGCTCCTCAAACGCCACTTCCTGCAACTGTCTGACCATGCCAAGCACCTCGTTGTTGATCACGACCACCTTCACTGGAATGTGGTGGATGGCGCAGACGGCGAGCTCGTGGGAACTCATCTGGATGCCGCCATCACCGTTGATGGAGATCACGAGCGCATCAGGGTTTCCAATTTGCGCACCAATGGCAGATGGCAGCCCGAATCCCATCGTGCCCATCCCGCCAGATGAAATCAAGCTCCTCGGACGTGTAAACGGATAATATTGAGCGGTCCAGAACTGGTGCTGGCCGACATCTGTCGTGATAAAGGCTTCCCCTTTCGTCGTTCGGTGCAATAGTTCAATCACCCACTGTGGTTTTAAGACTTCTTCAGAATCTTGGTAGCGAAGCGGGTGCGATGATTTCCATTCCGCAATGGTTTCGAGCCAGGTTGCCGTTGGCAATGAAGAAACTTTTGGCAGCGCATAGTTCAATACGTGTTTGACGTCCCCTATCACTGGGTATCTGGTGGGGATGTTTTTCCCGATTTCTGCTTTATCGACATCGATATGGGCGATCTCCGCATGCGGGGCAAACCTCGATGCGTTCATGGTGAGACGATCGTCAAACCTTGCGCCGACAGAAATCAAAAGGTCGGATTGTTGAATGGCCATATTGGCCGCATATGAGCCATGCATTCCCGGCATGCCCACCCACAGTGGATGTTGGCTTGGAAATCCGCCTAGACCAAGGAACGTGGTGACAACAGGGATCCCTGATTTCTCTGCAAATTTGATAAGTTCATTACTAGCATCCGCGTGCATGACACCTGCTCCTGCCAATAACACCGGGTGTTTGGCCTGGCCAAGAGCGGCAAGAAGATCATCAATCTGTGGTTCATCAATGTCGCGGCGGATCTGGTAACCAGGTAAACTAACGGCTTCTGGCCAGACAAATGTTGTCTCTTTGGCGGTGACGTCCTTCGGAATGTCGACCAGCACCGGCCCTTTTCGCCCCGTATTCGCGATATAAAAGGCTTCCCGGATCGTTCGTGCAATGTCATTCACATCGCGGACAAAATAGCTGTGTTTGGTCACAGGCATGGTCATTCCTACGATGTCTGCTTCCTGGAATGCATCGGTGCCGATCATTGAAAGTGGCACGTTGCCGGTGATGATGACGAGTGGTACGGAGTCGATGTGTGCTGTGGCAATCCCTGTAATCAAATTGGTGGCACCAGGCCCAGAAGTGACCACGCAAACGCCCACTTTGCCAGTGGCCCTTGCATAACCGTCTGCCGCATGGATGGCGCCCTGTTCATGGCGGGCCAAATAGTGTCGTAATTCGTTATTTTTATAGATTTCATCGTAAAAATTGAGGATGCTTCCGCCCGGGTATCCGAAGATGCATTCGACACCTTCAAGAAGCAGTGATCGAAGCAATATTTCCGAACCGGGGATCCGATCTTGTGACAACAGATGGGACGTGTTCATCGATTATTCCTCCTAAAAATGTCCAATGCGTTCGCCCGCATATTGAACCCGATGGTAGCATGAATGAAAGGTCTCAAAAGTGAGATTTATCACACTATTTAGATAGTTTCGTGAATCTATGATGATGGATAAAGGTATGTCATTAATCTGCTACACTATGTTCAAGAATGTATAGAACATGTGAAACGAGAGGGCGTTACTTATTCCCTCGATGGGCATATGGCGGGAGGGAATAACGAATGCGGCGCTTTCTTTGGGCCTCCTATGGAATGTACTTGTTAGCGGGCAGCATCAGCGTGTTGTTTGGTGCGATTATGCCACAATTGGTGGCCTATTACCATACCACGTACACGACAGGCGGATTGCTTGTTCTCACTCAATCCGTTGGTTTTATTCTTGGCGTGTTGCTGACGGTCAATTTGATGAAAAAATATCATCAAAGGGTGATTTTAACCGGTTCGGCGCTGGTGGTGTTCATAGCACTGGCAGGTTTTCTTTTTTGGCCGCCGTTATCTGTGCTCTTCGTCCTGGTGATCATCAATGGAATAGGCGTTTCGGCCATTGAGACTTCGGTGGCTTCTTATATTATGGAATTATTTGAAGGAAGGCGCGCAGTGGTCATGAGTCGCCTGGAAGTGGCTTTTGGTTTAGGGGCTTTGGGGATGCCCGCCATCGCCAGCGTGCTGATTGCGATGGGTAGCTGGCGCTTTTCCTCTTTTCCGCTTGCCGCACTGGCGCTGGGGTTGATCATTGTATGGCGAACCATGCCAATCACTGACACTTCACCCCATCATGTCGGTTATGCGGATGCGCGAACTGCTGCACCGCCAGCCTTTTCATCACGCAATGCGCTGTATCGAATCTTGGCGTTATTTCTTGTGCTGATTTTCATTTATGTGGGAGTGGAAGGCAGCTTGAACAGCTTTTTACCCACTATTTTTACAGTTTATATAAAAACTAAGCCGTATTTAGCATCGCTTAGTACTACCGTATTCTGGATTGCTATGGTCGTTGGACGCATGGCGATCGGTTGGATCGTTCACCGCGTCAGCTATGAGCGGTATTTGCTGGGGAGCTTATTGCTCTCCGTGGTGTTCTTCCTGTTATTTGCTCAGTTCCATACCTCGCTGTGGTCCTATGTCATCGTATGTGGTCTTGGATTCTCGATGTCTGCCATTTATTCTGTCACGATGGTGTATGCCAATCATACGTTTCCTGGTCGGGAACGATTCGTTACGAGCGCGGTGACTGGATTTGCGGGAATGGGAATGGCGGTATTTCCTGCGATCATCGGGTATGCGGTATCCCACCTGTTGCCTTGGCAGGTGTTGTGGCTTCTTTTGCTATTTGCGATCATCATGCTGCTGATTTTTTGGGCGATCGATGGAAGTTTGCGAATCATGCGGCGGCGTACTGAGTAAACTGGGAAAATTTTAGTCAATAGGAACGTTTGATTTTGGCGATGGCAGGTGGTACACTTATATCGAACATACGTTCTGTTTGCGGGAGGTGTTCACTTGCGACCACTTGCAGAAATAAGGCGGCATATCTTGTTGCAGCGATTGTACGAGCGGATCAAACAAGTGGGAAAATCGTCCGCGAGGCATCTTCAAGCAAATGATATCCAGTTGCTTCATGTGGAGACCCGTCAGTTTGATGTATTGGTGGAGTACAAATATCGGGGACTTATTTATGAAGCCATGTATACCATCCCAATGTTGGATGCGGAGATCGAAGGATGGTTGGCTGATTCGCCGTTTGTCATGAAGCAAGAGACTAATCCATCATATGATAGACAAAATTAATTAAGGTATAATCGTTCATGATGGAAAACATAATCAGAATCACTTACCAATCAGCAGCGTATCAAGTCATCGGTTTTATGGCTAGGCCAGATGTCGGCAAAGTGAAGGGGAAGCTTCCGGGACTGGTGTATTGTCGTGGAGGCATTGGGCGAGTCGGAATGGTTCGACCGGAATGGGTACAGGCATTCGCGTCCAGGGGATTTGTGGTCATGGCTCCCGCTTATCGAGGTAACGAGGGCGGGGAAGGGCGCGATGAATTTGGCGGTGCAGATGTTGAAGATACTAACGCCGCTGTCCGTTATCTTCGCGAGTTACCTGAAGTTGATCCGGATCGGGTGTCTATCATGGGATTTTCAAGAGGAGCAGTCAATGCGTTTCAGACGGCGATCGAGGAGCCTGGGGTGCATCGATTGGTGCTGTGGGGTGGGGTATCCGATCTCGCTGCTACCTATGAAGAGCGTGTTGATTTGAGAAGAATGCTCCGGCGAGTCATTGGCGGGACCCCTGTGAGGAAATCCGAAAATTATCAAAAGCGGTCTGCCATTTATCATGCGGCGGAAATTTCCTGTCCCGTCCTCATCGTCCATGGCACTGCCGATGAGCAGGTGGAGGTGACGCACGCCTATCGCATGATCGAAGCGCTCCATCAAGCTGGGAAACCTTTTGCTGCTCACCTTTATGACGGGATTGGTCATCATCCACCGGAGCCGATCTGGTCTGCGGTCGTCGATCGGTGGACAGAGTGGTTAAGATAGAGAAGGTGTCACGATGAATCCTACTAATGCAAGTTATCCCTATCGTTCGCGAAGAATGGTCATGCACGCGCGCCGCGGTATGGTTGCTACATCGTCTTATCTCGCCGCGCAAGCAGGTCTTTCCATTTTGCAGAAACAAGGGAATGCCATTGATGCGGCGATTGCCACTGCCGCTGCACTGACGGTGCTCGAGCCGACTTCCAACGGGATTGGCGGTGATGCGTTTGCCATTGTCCACGTGAATGGGGAACTTTTTGGATTAAATTCAAGTGGCCAGTCTCCCGCAGGAATTTCGCTACAGTCAGTTCGCAATCAAGGGCGACAAGAGATGCCGAAGTATGGGTGGTTGCCAGTGACAGTTCCTGGAGCTCCCAGAGCGTGGGCAGAATTGTCACAACGCTTTGGGAAACTGCCTTTTGCGACTTGTTTGGAGCCTGCCATCAGTTATGCAGAGGAAGGGTACCCTTTGTCGCCAATTCTTGCAAAGGGTTGGGCGCGCGCTTTTGAAATTTACCGGAAGGCGCTGCAAGGGGATGAATTTCGCCATTGGTTCGATGCGTTTGCGCCGTGTGCGAGGGCACCGAAGGAAGGAGAAATCTGGCGTTCTGCGGATCACGCCAAAACACTCCGACGCATTGCAGATACATGTGCAGAAGATTTTTACATGGGCGATTTGGCGGAAAAAATAGATCGTTTTTCAAGGGACACAGGAGGATTTTTGCGAAAGTCCGATCTGGAAACCTATCGAGCTGAGTGGGTGGAACCCGTCAAGGTGTCTTACCGGGGGTACGATGTGTGGGAACTGCCGCCTAACGGTCAGGGATTAATTGCGCTGATGGCGTTAAACACGTTGAATCATCTGACGTTGTTTGAGCGGGAATCTATGGAAACGTATCACGCCCAGATTGAAGCTATCAAATTGGCGTTTGCGGACGGGAAATTGCACATTACAGACCCCGATTACATGAGGATTTCTGCGTCTGCTTTACTTGATCCCGTGTTCGCCAAAGAGCGGGCGGCGGAGATTCGCGAAGTGGCGCTAGACCCGGTGCCGGGCAGGCCGCCAGCAGGTGGGACGGTATACCTTGCCACGGCTGATGGAGATGGCAACATGGTGTCCTACATTCAAAGCAATTACATGGGGTTCGGTTCGGGACTCGTAGTACCTGGAACCGGAATCGCCTTACAAAATCGTGGGCATACGTTCTCCCTTGACGAGCGTGACGTAAATGTATTGGCTCCGGGAAAGCGTACGTACCACACTATAATTCCGGGTTTTCTAGGAAAGGGGGACGATTATATCGGTCCCTTTGGCGTGATGGGCGGGTATATGCAGCCTCAGGGACATGTTCAGGTCGCATCGAATCTGATCGATTTTCACATGAATCCGCAGTCTGCACTGGATGCACCACGTTGGCAATGGATGGAGGGCAAAAAAGTCATTGTCGAACCGGAAGTTTCACAAGCGATAGTGGATGGGTTGCGCTCAAAAGGGCACGAGGTAGAAGTGAGCGCGGATCGTGGCGTGTTTGGTCGCGGCCAAGCCATTTTGCGAGACTCTGAAACCGGCGTGCTTACAGGCGGTACGGAACCGCGGACGGACAGCGGCATCGCCTGCTGGTAACTTAGGAATAGGAAGGGGCGTAAGGTGCAGCAATGCCAGGTCGCGCTTACACTCAAATTATCCTAGCGATGTTGCGCATCGGTGTGCTTGGGTATGGGGGAGGTCCCTCGTCGATACCGCTCTTTCGCCATGAAGCGGTCACCAAGTACGCATGGGTGAGCGATGATGAATTTTCGGAGATTCTCGCCCTTGCCAATGCATTGCCAGGCCCGATTGCAACGAAAATGGCAGCCTATTTGGGCTACCGGTTAAAACACACACTAGGTGCCATTCTGGCGGTAGGGGTCAACATTTTGCCATCGTCGATTGCCATGATGGTGGTATTGGTTATCCTGACCTCCTTGCAAAAGGAGGCTTGGGTAAAAGGCATGACCACTGCCGTGATACCGGTGGTTTTTGTCATGCTTGGCATGCTCGCTTATGATTTTGTCAAAAAAAGCTGGAAAGGACTAGGAAAAGTACAAGGAACGCTCTTTGGCATCGCGGCGTTCGGAGTGCTGGTGTTATTTCATTTTCAATCTGGGTGGATGGTGATTTTGTTTTTGGTGTATGGAGCTTTTCACCCAAGTATCTTGAAACGCCTTGGCGGCAGACATAGGGGGTCGCCTGAGTGACGCTTTTACACATATTCCTGGCGCTCTTGGTGGCGAATATACTCGGATATGGAGGCGGTCCATCTACCATCCCGCTGATACAGAATCAGGTGGTGAACGTGTACCACCTGATGTCAAGCGCGGACTTCTTTCACGACCTGGCGTTGGCCAACGCCTTACCTGGACCCATCGCTACGAAAATAGCCGTGTATGTCGGATTTACCTCATTTGGATGGATCGGCGCAGTGGTGGGATTGGCAGCGACGATTTTGCCTTCCGCAGTGGCTGTGGTAATTCTGCTTGAGTGGCTGCATCACTACAAACAGACTGATCCTGTCAAGGGAATGGTACTTGTGATTCAACCAGCGATTGCCGTTTTGATGCTCGTGTTAACCTGGAACGTCGGCGTTAGTGGTTACACCTCGATGAACCTGATCCATTTTCTGATCATCGGTGTGCTTGCCTTTATCGCACTCGTCAAGTTGCGGGTGCATCCAGTATTTGTGATCGCAGGAGCGCTGATATATGGAGCAATTTTTATACGCTAGCAAAAGATCAAGCGTGATGATAAGTATTGGATAAAATCATTCGGTAATCTTCCAGAGTGATTGTCCTGACGTTGCTCGGGGTCGAGCCGTTTGCAAAAGCCAATGCTGCTAATTTGTCAAAGTCTCTCTCATTTACGTCGGGAAGTTCACGGAGTTTTGCAATGCCAAGAGATTGGGTAAAAGCGAATACTCCGTTGATCAGTTGTTCCACCGCGTGATCATCATCTTGCGCGTCATTTGAATACCCCATTAGTCTCGAGATATCTGCATGAAGAGCAATATTGTCTTGTGCGTTAAAGCGCAATACATGAGGTAAAAAAATAGCATTGGCGATACCGTGCGGCGTGTCGTAGACGCTCCCGAGCGCTTCAGCGAGGCAATGCACGGAAGCTACGTCCGCGTTGCCAAAGCAAAGACCGGCTAACAGACTCCCCTCCAGCATTTTTGTGCGAGCTTCTAGGTTTTTTCCGTCACTTACCGCGATCGGCAACGCAGGAATGATCGTACGCATCGCCTCTGCGCCGTATGCTTTTGAAATGGGGCTTGTGATCGTGCATGTATATCCTTCTATAGCATGAACCAGCGCGTCGACGCCGGTCGCGGCAGTGACAGATGCCGGTACGCTGACAGTTAATCGGGGGTCCAATACCGCCAGTATGGGGCGCATTTTCTCGTGTTTGAGTGTCATCTTTCGATGTGTAAAGGATTCGGTAATGACGGCGGACCTGGTGACTTCAGATCCTGTGCCTGCCGTGGTTGGAACACAGATGACAGGGGCCATCTCCTGATAAGGTCGATGACCATCTGCATACTCACTGGGATTACCCCCTGATTTTGCGAGAAGGGCGATGGTCTTGGCGGTATCCATCGCACTTCCACCGCCAATGGCGAGCACTGCATCCGCGTGAATTCCTTGGAATACTTCAGTTCCATACAGACAGTCTGAATCGCGTGGATTTTGGGCGACTTGATCGAAAGTTTCGACATGTATCCCACTTTTTTGCAGAGACTCCGAAATCGGATCAATGATTCCAGTGCTTACAATACCCGGGTCCGTAACGATCAGCAATCTTTTGAACTCCAGCTTTGTTAATTCATCTGGCAATTGGGACGATTCTCCCGTGCCAAAACGAATTCGTGTCGGCATTTGATAGGTAAACAAATGAGTTCATCCCCTTTTTTTAAATAGAATAAGTTGATAGAGTGAAGGATGCAACGTGTTAAGTTGATCCATACTAAGCTGATGTAGAATTTTGATTTCAGAAAGGAGAAAATTGAATGGAAAAAAGACGTTTTGGAAGCACCGATATGGAAGTCAGTGTGCTGGGATTTGGCGGAGCGGAGATTGGCTATCAGGGCGCAACTGAGAAAGAGGTGACTGCCCTATTTGAGAGCGCGCTAGAAGCAGGGCTAAGTGTGATCGATACTGCAGAATGCTATATGAATAGTGAAGAACTGATTGGCAACACAATTTCACACCGTCGCCATGAATACTATCTGTTTACTAAGTGCGGACATGCCTCTGGGATGCAGGGATCCGATTGGGATCCTGTGATGCTGGCGGCGCAAATAGACAGGAGCCTAATGCGCCTGAAAACCGATCATGTAGATGTCATTCATTTACATAGTTGCTCTGAAGAGATTTTACAGCAAGGCGCGGTAATTGAAGTCCTTCAGCATGCTAAGCAAGCTGGAAAAACACGATATATCGGCTACAGCGGTGATGGCAAAGCGGCGCTTTGGGCTGTTCAGTCTGGGCTTTTTGACAGTTTGGAGACATCAGTCAATATTGCTGATCAAGAGGCGATTGAATTGACTATACCTAAGGCGTTGGAGCGGGGCATGGGAGTGATAGCGAAGCGTCCGATTGCCAATGCAGCCTGGAGAAGCGGATCGTTGCCAGATGATGAATATGCACGGCCCTACTATCACCGTCTCCAGGCGTTGAATTATGATTTCCTGAATGGGAAAGTCAGCGACTCCATTGCAAAGGCGCTACGCTTTACGCTCACGGTGCCAGGCGTGAACACTGCCATTGTGGGCACCGCAAAACCGCATCGTTATCGGGAAAATGTAGAAATGGCAGCGCAAGGGTCGCTTTCGGCTGAAGACTTTCAGACGATCCGATCCCGTTGGCATGAAGTTGCCAAGTCAGATTGGGTAGGGCTCATTTAAGCGATTGAATCCCATCAGCGACATGATCAGAATGGATTGGTTGATGAATTGCCAACGTGAATAGGTAAAGATTCGTGATGCTAATCCTGCAAATGAAGGAATTTATTATAGAAAACTAGTAAATCTTAATATAAAATGATATTATGCTTAAATATTGTTCATGTGATAATGGTTCGAGCGCTCGCTCGGCGGAGGGATTCACGTGACGGACAAGTGGCAGAATAACGATGATGGACAACTTACCATGCCTGGACAATTCCCGGTTTTTTTTGTGATGGATACAAGTGGCAAGGTGTCTTTCATTGAGGAAAAAAAGAATAGGCAGGAAGCGCTCGACCCCGCTCTGTATTTATATTTACAGAATATATTGAAAAAAAAGCGTTCTAGTATCAGTGACAGTGAGATTTTTGAACTTGATAAAGTTAGTATTTTTCTCTCCTATATAGTGCTTCATCTTCCTTATGCGCCGTTTCGTATATTACTTGGCAGTGCGAAAGAAGTTCATGCGCATGAGCAAAAGATGGTGAAAGCATGGCTTCAAGATATGAAAACGATGAATTTCATGAAAGACGAATTGATTGCTGGCTCGGTTTGGGATTTGGCAAGCGAAGGGATGACTGTGACTGATCTGCATGGGACGATCATCCGGGTGAACCGCATGTTTACACAAATGACTGGATATACCGAGGAAGAGGCGATTGGGGTAAATCCGCGTATCCTTAAATCCGAAATTCAGGATACTGCTTTTTATACACAGATGTGGGAACAAATCCTAGCTGAGGGCAGTTGGGAAGGGGAGATCTGGAACAAGCGAAAAGACGGAGAGGTCTACCCTGAATGGCTACAAATACGAACAATACGAAATGAAAATGAGGAACCAATGTTCTATGTGGGGACCTTCTCCGATCTGACTTCGCAAAAGCAGTTAGAACAGGAGATTCATCGGCGTACCTATTTTGATGAGTTAACGGGTCTGGCCAACGCCAAACAAATCAAAGTTGAAATTATGCAAAGTGTACTTCTTTCCTTTCAGCAACAAACCTTTGGGGCGATTGCCATGGTTGACTTGGACCGCTTTTCTACGATTAATCTCAGTTCAGGGAGAGAGACCGGCGACAGGTTATTAAAACAATTTGCTAAAAAACTACAGGACAACCTCCCCCTTTTTGCACAAGTGGCGAGATGGGAAGACGATAATTTCATGGTGTTGCTAATGCCAGTGCTTAACGCCCCCTGGCAAACTATGAGAGAACAAGTTCAACTAATGATGCAGGAACTAAAGGAACAAATCGAAGGCAATTATCTGGTGGACAAACAGGCATTTTGGCTTTCTATCAGTATAGGTATCGCATTTTATCCTACACCACAGGGTGATGCCGACTGGCAGGAGGTCATTCGAAGAGTCGAATCCGCCCTGGAATTCGCCAAGGCAAAAAGCAGGGATCGCATCGCCATGTATCAACCTACTTTATTGCAGGATCAACAGACAAACTGGCGAATTGAGGAAGATCTTCCCCAGGCCATCGCCAATCGGGAGTTTAGTCTGGCGCTTCAGCCGCAATTCGGGGCAGACAAAAGCAGTGACGGAGCAGAGGTGTTACTGCGTTGGCATCATGCGGAAAAGGGGTGGATTCCACCCGGGCAGTTCATTCCTGTAGCTGAAAAAACAGGTTGGATATTTTCGCTTGGAGAATGGGTGTTTGAAGAGGCTTGTCGTTTGCAGGCTCAGTGGATGTCCGCAGGATATAAAGTTCCGTTGTCAGTGAATATCAGCGCGAGACAATTGGAAGATTCAATGCTGGTCGACAAACTCTTGAATTATGTGCACGCCTATCAATTGGATCCTGGATTACTGACGCTTGAACTGACGGAGAGCATGTTGATGCAGGACAAGGATAAGTTTCAGAAGCAGTTATGGGAGCTTCATCAGGCGGGATTTCCTATCTCCCTCGATGACTTTGGCACTGGTTATTCATCGCTAGCTTATTTCAATGAATTGCCCATTGATGAGCTAAAAATTGATCAAAAATTTGTCAAAGAAATGCTGGTCTCTGAAAAGCACAAGCGGTTGATGGGGATTCTTTTGCATATTGGCAATCAGTTTGGCATCAAGGTAGTGGCAGAAGGGGTAGAAACCAAGGAACAAGAGGACTTTCTGGTAGCGAAGGGCTGTCAATATTTTCAGGGCTTTTATTATAGTAAACCACGAAGTGTCGAGGAATTCGTCACCGAGTACCTGGCGGGTTTTGCCCTTTAAAACTTCTCAACATGAATTTCCTGGATATCCAAAAGGTTGATGAGATGGGTGATTTGAAATAATTCATGCACGTGATGTTTCAATCCTGTCAGGGTCAGTCGACCTCCACGGCTTTTCAGGTGATTGTGCAGCCCAACAAAGGCACCAAGACCGGTACAATCAATAAAATCAAGCTTTGACATATTGATGTGGACCTTATGGATTCCGGTATTTACAAATTGATATAATTTCAACTTAAACACCTCTGCTTCCGGTGCGTACAATTGGCCTTCTAAATTCACCAGGATCAAGTCATCATGATGAATAATTTCTACCGGCATTGACGATACCCCCTATAAAGCCCCCCTGCGCTCATGCGCTCTTATAAGCGTATCAATTTAAAGCCATATTAGCAGTGCTAAATGAGGAGAAAATGTGAACAACTCTTAACATTTAAGGTTTTGGTAACAGTTCAGTAATGCCTGTAATGGCCATCACCAAAGCCAATATCACGAGTGCCAGAGCGGTAATTCTCAATGTCCAAATTCTCCCTTTCCCCCCGGTGAGTGATAATCCACGATCAATCCCCACCGCAAGCACCACTTTAATTCCAACAAGAAAAATATAAAAACTGAGAATAAATAATGCGGCGTACCAGAAAGAAACGTTGGCGTAGCGAACGGTGATGGGAGACCCGACGACTACCCAGAACAGCCAGGCATGGGGATTGATGATATTGACCATCACTGCATGCCATAACCCTTTAGTGTTGACTGCCAGTGCGAGATTGTCCTGGTTTTGCTTTCTGGCAGCGCGCCATGTATCTAATGCAATATAACCTATCATGAACGCCCCCAGTACTGTCATGCCATGCAGAACCCAAGGAGGAACATGACTAAACAGCCATACAGTGGCTGCTACAATGAGAGCATCAGTAATGATAGGGGCAAAGGCCACCAGTGTGCCGCGTCTCCATCCATACTGCGCGCTTTGCGAGATCACCAAAGCCTGGAGTGGACCCGGCGCAAGCCCGGATGCCAGGCCCAACAAGATGCCAGTGAGGAGTACGTGAAACATAAGCCAACTCCTTATCTGTTTGAATTCAAATAGGTTGTAAGGTTTATTACAGGATTCGTTGCTAAACTCCTCGATAAAGACTAGAGTAGCCTATTTTAATTTAGAGGAGTTCACATTCATGGCGAAAAAGATGGGTAAACGATTAATGGGAATTTGTGGGGTAGCTGTCACTGCTGTTTACGCTGCAGGTTATATTTATACAATGCCATCGGCACAAGCAAACGCTGCTAGTGCATCGCTTCCTGCCGCTTCGACAAGCACCCCTGCGTCCTCTGGCGCGTCGGCAAGTGCATCTGCGTCTTCTTCCACCCCCACTACTAATACTGCTAAGCATACCTCAAAGCAACATTCAACGTCATCACAAAATCATCAATCTACGAAATCATCGTCAACATCGTCAACATCGTCCACATCGTCGACATCGACATCGAAATCATCATCATCAGCATCATCCAAAAAGTCGCAAGCCGCATCCACTGCCAAATATAAAGACGGCACATTTACCGGAACGGGGACCAACTCCTATGGCACCTGCTCCGTGGCGGTAACGATTCAGCACGGCAAGATTGTTTCAGCAAAAATCACCAATTACATGATGCACTATCCCCAGTATTATATTGATCCGCAGTTACCCCAGGAAGTAGTGTCCATGCAGACATGGCAGATTTATATTGTTTCTGGCGCAACGGCAAGTACCTACAATTTTGCAGAAGCCGTGTATTATGCACTTCAAAAGGCGAAGGCATAATGATGAATTGTCAGTTTAGGAGGCAATCATGGAGTTACCATCAAAGTATCGAATGACTTCTGATTCACGGTTGCTCATGGGGACGCTCGTGAACATCCAGGTCGTGGGCAATGAGGTGGCGAATGTCATAGACAACGCGATTGAAAAGGCGTTTTCTGCGATGCATTTTGTTGAGGCAATGTGTAGCCGTTTTGATGACCAAAGTGCGCTACGTGAACTGTGCAGACATCCTGGAGAGTGGATGAAGGTTCCTGACGTGCTGTTTGAAACCCTTCGTTTGGCGTTAACGATGAGTGAACTGACGGATGGCGCTTTTGACCCTACTATTGGGAACTTGCTTGATCGCCATGGTTTTAATACCCATTATTTGACGGGTGAAGTGATTAGTATTGATGCTGACGCACAAGAAAAGGTCAGTTTTCGCGATATTAGTCTTGATGAAGAGGCTCGGAATGTCTACTTACATAAACCAATGCTTCTTGATTTAGGGGCTGTGGCAAAAGGGTTTGCTGTGGACCTTGCGGCAAAAGAACTGTCTGAATTTAAGGGGGTTGCCATCAATGCCGGAGGAGACCTATTCCTTAAAGGGGTAGATCCCACAGGGGAAATCTGGAAAGTGGGGATACAACACCCTAAAGACAAAGAGGCCATGATTGCCTGGCTAAGTATTACCGATGCTGCGGTTTGCACCTCCGGCACTTATGAGCGTAGGAGCCCCATTAATCAGGAGATTCACCATCTGTTTGATTTCACAACAGGCCAAAGCACCAAAGGATTGGTAAGCTGCACTGTGATCGCGCCGTTCGCCATGCTAGCAGATGCGGTGTCCACCGCTGCATTTGTACTTGGCAAAGATCGCGCGCTGGATTTTGTCAATGAGTTGGAACTCGATGCACTATGTATTGATGATTCACTGGAAATTTCAATGACAGATGCGATGGAGAGGTATTTAGGATGAATTTAGACAAACTGATGAAAACGCCAAAAGGATATTTGCTGGCTATATTGATAGGGTTAACGCTGGTGGCGTCGCTTCGTCCTCAGGATCATATCGGACTTTTGAATGCGGGTATTGCTGTCATCACCGCGCTCGCGATCGATGGAATTGTCGCGAAGTTGTATAAAAATAAAAAGAAGTTCTCCGATGGCGGGATGATCACCGCGTTAATCATCGCGAATGTGCTTAGTAATACGACGCCTTGGTACATCATCGTGGCGACTACGGCAGTGGCGCTACTTTCAAAGCACATCATCAAGTCGGGGAGAAAACCGATTTTCAATCCGGCAGCATTTGGCCTTTTATTCGCCATTTACATCTTTTCTACCGGACAAAGCTGGTGGGGTAGTCTGGCTTTACTTCCCACGTGGCTAATACTGATCATGATCGTACCAGGCATCTTTATCTCCATCAAAGTAAATAAGTTTCCGCAGGTCGCCTCGTTTTTGGGCATGTATTTTGTGCTGATGTTGATCATGGCCGTTTTTCATTTGGGATTGCCTTACGACACGCCGGCGGACGCACTCCGTATTCCATTCGTCAATTCAGCGATTTATCTCGCGTTTTTTATGCTTACCGATCCTCCTACCACACCATCCACCTATCCGAAGCAAATCGTGTTTGGTAGTTTGGTCGCGATCGTAGGTTCAATCATCTTTGCTAATTATGGAGGACTAGCTTACTTGTTGATCGGTCTCTTGGCCGGAAATCTGGTGAATTTTACTTTTATGAGAGCGAGGCAAAAAAAAATGAGCGAAGTGGTGATTGAACACTAAAAAAGTTTTTTGATATTGTGATGTTTTATCATACAATGAGGACAGAGGCCAAAAGGGGGCATGTGTAGTAGTGGACGCTGAAATTCTTCAGCATTTTGCGAAAGTGTCTGAATTTTGGAATTTGTTATGTATGGATGATACGACCATAGGTGTATCTGACACGGAAAAGTTTATTGCCTATGTTCCCGGAAAAACATTTTCGTTAGGGATTAAAGTGGGCGATCCGATCAAACCAGGAAGCATTACTCATCAAGCATTGACCTCAGGATTAAGGCAGCAGACTTTTGTGCCTAAAGAAGTTTTTGGAGTACCTACGATTGCCATAGGGTTTCCCATCATCGTCGATGGGAAAGTAGTCGGTTGTATTTCTACAGCGGTTACGCAGGAGAGACAAATGGAACTTCAGCAGGATGCGGAACAAGTCTCTGCTTCCAGCGAAGAACTATCCGCGACGGCAGAACAGTTGGCGGCATCTTCCAATGAGGTTTCGCGTTTAATTGAAAATGTAAAAATGCAGGCAGACAGTCTGCGAAAAGAAATTGACCAGATTAACCAGGTGTCGAAATTAGTGCAAGAAGTCACCTCGCAAACCAAACTTATCGGCCTTAATGCAAGAATTGAAGCGGCGAGAGCGGGTGATTCGGGAAGGGCTTTTGGCGTAGTGGCAGAAGAAATACAATCTCTTGCGGAGACGACGCGCCAGTCGACGGAGGCCATTCAAAAAAGTATCCACAGTGTCATTCAAAGCATTGAAGAACTGACGCAAAGTTCTACCAATGTGAATCTGGCTTCCCAAGAGCAACTTCAGGCTATTCATACTCTTTCTCAAATGACCGTTCATCTGGCAGACAATGCAGAATCTCTTCGCAATCTTGCACAAGTGGAGCCTTGATTACTTTGAACTTATACTCTGCATATCATTAAAATGAGGCTTGGCATCGCGCCAAGTCTTCTTATTTGTATTATATTTGATGGTAATGTATTTTGTTGTGAATCGATAGTTGTCAACGATCACACACCATGTGTTCTGAGCGACTAGGAAGGAAGTCATCATGGGAAAAGCGGGAACTTATGCATTGCTGTTGCTGACCGCCATATTTTGGGGCAGCGCATTTGTATTCTCCAAAGTCGCAGAAAATTCTGTGCCGCCAGTGGTGGCAGCGTTTTTCAGGTTTGGTTTTGGCGCGATCATTGGCGTGCTAATGATTCTCGTACAAAAAGCGCGAAGTCCTAAATTTGTTGCCACTCCCAAAACAGCATGGCGTGAGACCATCATCCTTGGACTAGTGGGGGTTGCTGGCTATAATTTATTCTTTTTTGCAGGATTGTCATTATCACTCGCCTCTGATGGCAGTATGGTCATTCCCACGCTTAGTCCTGCGATCACGATTATTCTATCCGTACTTTTTTTGAAAGAACGATTTAGGAAAAATCAAACGATGGGACTTATGATCACGTTGTTGGGGGCACTGACTTTTTTTTCTGCCATTTTGTTCTTGCCTTCAACAGGCGGAATGCAGCGCCTGCTTGGCGATGGTTTGTTTTTGGGATCTGCCGTATTATGGGCCATTAATACTCTGCTGAGTAAACGAATCACCAGTCGCGTGGATCCGTTTTTGGTGACGACTTATGCCATGGTTTTTGGAGGAGCTTTCATTGGCATCATCGCATTTCCGTACTTACTACACCTTGATTTTCAACATCTTAGCTGGAAATTTTGGCTGAATGAAGTGTATCTTGCATTATTTCCGAGCGTACTTGCCAATTGGTTCTATTATTTGGGCGTTCATCGGATTGGGCCGGCAAGGGCATCTGTGTTTATGTATTTTGTGCCAGTCTCTTCGCTGATCATTGCGGGGATTGTGCTTGGTGAAACCTTGACTTTGACTCAGTTTTTAGGTGCCGCTTTGATGATGGTAGGAGTGTGGTTGGTCAATCGTAAAGCGAAAACACTAAAAACGGAAACAGATAACTAACGTGAAGAGGGATGTTGCCTGTGCCAATTTTATATGACGAGAAAACAAAACAATTTCATCTCCAAGCAGGTTCTAGCAGTTATCTTTTTGAAATCCATAAAGATGCTTATCTAGCTCATCGCTATTATGGGGGGCGATTGTCCCAACCGATCATTGCACAGCCGCTCATCACCGTGGCGCGCTCGTTCTCACCGAATCCGGACTCAAGCGATGATAATTTTTCACTCGATACATTGCCGCAGGAATATCCTGTCTATGGTACTTCGGACTTTCGTTTGCCTGCGCTTGAAGCTAAGTTTGAAGACGGCTCAACGCTGATAGAATTAAGGTATCAGCGCCATCGCATATTTCCTGGGAAACCAGCGTTGCGCGGGTTGCCGGCTACATACATTGAAAACGAAAGCGAAGCCACCACGCTCGAAGTGGATTTGGAAGATGCGTTAAAAGGACTCGTAGTGACACTCTGTTACACTGCGTTTACCAATCATTCTGTCATCGCACGTTCTGCTTTTGTCTCCAATCAAGGGTCAGAGAGAATCATGCTTAAACGTGTACATTCTGCAGCGATGGATTTGCCAGATGCGGATTATGATCTGATCCATCTTCCTGGCGCTCACGTGCGTGAGAGAGAGTTGGTGAGGATGCCGCTTGACCGCTCTGTGCATCAGTTGGAAAGTAGAAGAGGAGCAAGCAGTCATCAGCAGAATCCATTTCTGGCACTGGTCCGAAAAAATACTACCGAGGAATTCGGAGAAGCGATAGGCGTATCGCTCGTATATAGCGGAAATTTCCAAATGACAGCAGACGTCGATCAATACGATTCTGCGCGGGTATTGGCAGGCATTAACCCGTTTGACTTTGAGTGGGCACTGGAGCCAGGGGAAGGATTTCAGACGCCGGAGGCATTATTTGTTTATACAAAAGAGGGATTAGGAGGCTTGTCCCGCGAATTTCACCGACTATTTCGGACAAGGCTGGTAAGAGGGAAGTTTCGCGATAAATTGCGGCCAGTATTGATTAACAACTGGGAAGCAACTTATTTTCAATTTGACCAAAAGACCCTTTTGGAACTGGGCAAATCCGCCAAGGAACTTGGGGTCGAACTGTTTGTGCTGGATGACGGCTGGTTTGGTCATCGCAATGATGATCGCAGTTCACTGGGAGATTGGAGCGTGGATTTGCAAAAGTTGCCTGATGGCCTGGGGTTTTTGGCAAATTCGATCACTGATCAAGGGCTACAATTTGGAATTTGGGTAGAACCTGAAATGATCTCACCAGACAGTGATTTATACCGTGCACATCCAGATTGGTGCCTGCATGTGCCATTTCGTAACCAGTCATTGAGTAGACATCAACTAGTGCTGGATTTTTCTCGAGATGAGGTTTGCGATGCGATTTTGCATCAACTTGAGAAACTGCTTCAAAGCGCGCCAATTCGATATGTGAAATGGGACATGAACAGGCATATTTCAGAAGCGGGATCCGTCGGTTGGCCTGCTCATCGTCAGCGTGAAGTAGCGCATCGCTATATGCTTGGATTGTACCGTTTGCTCGATCAATTGACTGCTATGTTTCCTGAGGTGCTTTTTGAAAGTTGTTCCGGTGGTGGTGGCAGGTTTGATCCGGGAATGCTGTATTACATGCCGCAAGTCTGGACAAGCGACAATACAGATGCCATATCCAGGCTTTCTATTCAGTTTGGTACGAGCCTCGTATACCCTGTGATCACAATGGGTTCTCATGTCTCTGCTGTCCCGAATCATCAGGTGGGACGAGTGACATCCATTGAAACGCGCGGATTTGTCGCGATGATGGGGAATTTGGGTTATGAACTGGATGTGCGAAAGTTATCTGAAGAAGAGCGCGGGATGGTTCAATCGCAAATCAATCTTTATCACGAGATACGGCATATCGTGTTATTCGGGGATCTTTATCGTCTGCGTCAGCCGAGCAATAAGCGCGATACGGCATGGATGTATGTGAGTGAAAATCGGGAAGAGGCATTTGTCACTTATGTCAAAATCCTGGCAGAAGCGAATCCGCCTTTGGACCGTCTTCGATTGCAGGGGCTAGACGAAAAGCAGCAATACCAAGTTACGCTGATGGGCGATGAAGTGAATCGGTATATCCCTATTGCCACAAAGGATATGGAGATTAGCGGCAGCGAACTGATGAATTTTGGGCTTCTGATCCCTTATTTGCATGGGGATTTTCTAGCGTGCGCCTGGTCGTTAAAGGCAAAATAGATGAAGTTTTTGTAACGGTACTCGCTGACTATTGCTTTACTACCACTGAGCGACTATATTTATCCATGTTAAACAAAAAAGCAATTCATACTTGAATTGGGGATACTTTTATATGATTTATGGGATTAAACGCTTGCTGGTCGGTCGCCCTCTCAAGACGCGAGAGAGCCAACACGTGCGAATTGGAATTTTTCGAGGGATGGCCATCTTAACGCCTGACGCGTTGTCCAGTGTCGCCTACGCGACAGATCAGATGGAATTTATCCTGGCTTCCATCATCGGAGTAGGGGCTTCGGCTACTTATGTCGCCAATGTGCTTGGCTTTTCCCTTGTGGGAACTATCATAATTGCCGGGCTGGCATTGCTTCTTTTTCTAGCCTACCGAAATATCATCAGCCATTATCCCATGGGTGGCGGAGCTTATTCGATCGGCCTTAACGACTTAGGTCAATTCTGGGGTTTGTCTGCTGCGTCTACGTTAATTATCGGTTATACGCTAACGGTGGCTGTGTCTATTGCATCAGGGGTTGACGCGATTGCTCCGTTTTTCCCTTTTGTCATGCATCACAAACTGCTTTTTAATGTGTTGCTCACGCTGGTGATCATGATCATCAACTTGCGGGGCACCGGAGAGTCAGCGAGTATATTTATTCCGTTTACGTATTTATTTATCCTGAGCATTTTCACTCTCGGTGCGGTGGGAGTGATCAATGCCGTTTCTCACCCGGGGCATATCCATATACCAAGCATCAACGGGATGCAAGCGGTCAGTGGAATGTCCCTGTTTTTATTTCTGCGCATGTTTGCCAACGGATGCAGTGCCCTGACAGGAATTGAGGCGGTATCGAACTCCGTGCCGATTTTCAAGGAACCTTCACCTAAACGGGCGCAAAGGCTTTTGCTCACACTAGTCGGTACACTGAGCCTGTTGTTTTTGATTGTATCAGGACTCGCTTTGTTGCACGGATTACAGTACAATCCAGACGTTCCGCTCATTCAACAGGAATCAATTATGATTTTCGGTCTGCACGGTCTTGGCTATATTATCAGTTTAGTGATATCCATCGCCACAATGGCTATTCTGATCATAGCCGCCAACACAGCGTTTACTGGTTGTCCTGCACTTTGGTCATCCATGGCACGCGATGGGTTTATGCCGCGTTGGATTCTTCACAAAGGCGATCGGCTGGTTTACAGCAACGGCATCGTATTTTTAACGTTCATTTCACTTCTTCTGACATTTGCTTTTGACGCAAAAATCGGTCGCCTCATCGCGCTATACGGGGTGTCTGTCTTTTATACGTTTAGCGTTTCGCAACTCGGTATGCTGGTGAGGTTGTTCCGCGAACGAGGACGCCACTGGGTGCTGACGGCAATTGGAAGCATGATCGGTTTGTCTTTGACTGCGGCTGCCTGCCTTATCTTTGGCATCACCCGCTTTTTTGACGGCGCATGGCTGGTGCTTATCGGTGTTCCTCTCATGGTATTTATGTTCATGAAAATCAAGCGCCATTATGAACAGGTCAAAGTGGACCTGAAATATGATTTTTCAGTGCCATTTAGCAAATACCCCCCGGGGTTGACCATTGTCCCTATTGCTTCGGTGAACAAGGCGTCCGTGGCGGCGCTACAATATGCGGTAAGTCATTTTGACAATGTGATTGCCGTACACGTGGTGACTGCAGACACAGAAGAAGGAATGAAACAAGCTGCCCAAAAAATCGAGGCTGAATGGGATCAGCTCCATTCCAACATTCGACTGGTGGTCATCAGTTCTCAATACCGCTCGGTGGCAAGACGCCTGCAGCGATTTGTCGAATACGAATTGAACCAGTATGATTCATCAGATATCACTATGGTGATTCCTCAGTTTTTGACTAGTCGCTGGTGGCATTCTTTACTTCACAGCAAAACGGCAGGATGGCTTTTGGCCTGGCTGATATTCAACAAATCCGTCAAGGTGATTACGGTCCCCTATCGATTATCGCGCTAATATTAAAAAAAGCAGGTTAGGAGCATACTCCGACACCTGCTTTTTTACTTAGGTGGTTACGCCTTTGCGGCTTCAAATTCTTTTTTACGTTCCTCAATCTGCTCAAATGCTTGAAATGGGAGCGGCTTTTCCCCGCCAATCAGGCGTGCCTGCAGAACGAGTTCGGCTGCTTCATCTAAAGTAGCGAGTAATTGGGCAGTTTCTGCAGGTGATTTGCCAAACGCAAGCACTCCGTGATTGGCGAGCAGAACGGCGGAAATACCCGGTTTTGATTTCACCGCGTCTACGATTCCCTGAACGGATGCATCTGAACCACGAGGGGCCCACGCGATTACGGGAATCGGTTCTGTCATGCCAAAGCGCATCAGCGGTTCATATACGATCGGGATCGGCTCATGAGCGATGGCAAAAGCTGTCGCGTGTGGCGCATGAGTATGAATAATACCGCCAACGGATTGCCTGGCTCTGTACACTGCGGCATGCATTTGAATGATTTCTGCCTGCGCAGGCATCACTTCTCCTTC
>JAJYOE010000005.1:32243-48649 GCA_021785975.1 Bacillota bacterium
TCAATCGTATTATAATCCCCAATACCTGATGAAAAACTGTATAAATTCGATGATAGAACCATAGCGAATTTAAAAGTATTATTCCTTGATCAAAACCTTTGCAACTATCTTATTGTGATTGGTATATTAGATATGTTACTAAGGAAAGTATGGTGTCTGGCAATGAAAAAATGGATGGCGGCCTTACCAATCGTACTCCTGCTGACGTCTGGGAATTCCAACGCCAAATCTTCAATGGCAATGAAAATAATACCTGCTGCAAACGTGGCGCAGGAAGCCATACAATTGATTTCAACAGCCAAAAGGGGTACCAGTGTGGATGTGGAAATGTACGAGTTTACCAATCTACAATTGGCGCAAGCGTTAATAGGGGCTGAAAACCGCGGCGCTTCTGTAAAAGTGATCATGGATGCCTCTTATAAGCAAAATGTCATCATTCAGGAGATGTTGCTAAAGGCCAGGATTCCAGTAGAACGAATGAAGGTGGGAAGTGATGGTTACACGAATCTTGATCATGTGAAATTCCTTCAGGTTGGTAATGCGCTGATGATAGGCGGCGTGAATTGGGGGAAATGGAGCGGAAGAACTGTCGATCAGGATGTGGAACTTAGCGGGTCTACCATATCGGTGGAAGGGAGAATTTTATTTTCGTATGATTGGTGGCAAGCCAGAACAGGGGCATACGTAAGAAACACCAGTTTTCCATTAGGTTTCAGTCATTATCAGCTTCTCGTTGACGGCCAGATTGAACCAGCAATCATCGACGCCATCCAAGAGGCAAAGCAAAGTATTGTGGTGCGCATGTTTGCGATGGACAATAAATCGCTGTTAAATGCACTAATCACTGCTAAAGCTCGCGGTGTATCAGTGCGGGTGGTACTTGACTCGCATGATCAAAAATGGTTTAACGCAAAAGCCTATCGAATACTTAAAAATGCGGGAATCAACGTTGGATATGATGCTTCCAGTATCGTGCTTCATGAAAAAATGATTAATATTGATAATGGCACAATGATGATTATAGGATCGGCAAACTGGACAAATAGCGGAATGAAATACAATCATGAGCTTGATGTAGAAATTTTCAATTCCTGATTATTAAAAAAGGGGAAAACTGATCATGGCCGCTCTGGAAAAATATCTGGAATTATCGGGGAGATTTTTGACTGGTGTAAGTGAAATGGACAATGAGCATCAGCAACTTGTCAATCTTATAAACCGAATGTATACAATTTTCAAAAACAAAGGGGAATCAAGTGAAATTTTACAGATACTTGATGACCTTTTGGAATATGGTGCCCATCATTTTGCGGATGAAGAAGCCTTTATGGAAAAAGAAGGAGTTCCCGATCTTGAGGAACACAAACAAATCCATAAAAACTTAATCCAACAGGCGTTGGAGATTCGCGACAAATTAAAAAGTGGTCAATCTGGAGTGGGGATCGAAACATTCAAGTTTCTGCAGAATTGGCTAATGGGTCACATTGCAGGAGTGGATGTAAAAAAATACGGAAGTATAGCTAATTCCGCTAAATTGGTGGATAGCACTGGCGGATATGATGCGCAATGGCTCTTTCAAACAGTCCTCAATGTGGCGTCAGATGATTCGCTGGTGGCACTTGCTGATGAGAAAGGCATTGTCAGGTACATGAAAAAAGTAAGTCATTTTCCTTTCCCGATCGACGTGGGCTCTGACCTTAATCAACCACAATTTGCAAATATGATATCGACGAGGGCATGGAAAGAGAGACGCATTATCAAAGAGGAGGGAAATCCCCAGCTTTTTGGGTTTCCTTACTTTGCTATTGCCGAACCGGTTTTTGTACAGGGCGAATATAAGGGCGTTATTACTGTGGTGATGAGAGTGTCGCACACACAGGCATTGGAAAATAGTCTCTTTGGCCTGACGGATCAGGTGGGGGTACTTGATACTCTAGCAAGAGAGATGGCCGTTGCCGGCACATCGTTTGCTCAGAATGTCGACGCTATCGCCACCGCCGTCAATCAACTAAATGAAAACGCGAAGGCGCTTGTAACTATCAACAATCTAGTGGCTGAAGTGGCGGCGCAAACTAATTTACTCGGATTAAATGCAGCAATTGAGGCTGCCAGGGCGGGAGATTTAGGACGCGGGTTCGGTGTTGTGGCCGATGAAATTCGCCGTCTGTCTTTAATGGTGCGGGAATCTTCAAAACAAGTCAACGACAAAGTGAACGAAATCACGCAGGAGATTGACCATATTCAGGACGCAGTGCAAGAAAGTATGGCTAGCAGCGAAGAACAAGCGGCTCAGCTTCAAGAATTATCAGCCACCGTCACTCACGTTCACGAAACGACAGAGGAACTTCGAAAAATATTATAACTTCCTGTTTAAGGCTTCTATTCTTTAAACGAAGAGAAGCCTAATTTCATATCAAAGTACGAAAATGTTTTCGAGCTGTTATTTATGCAAAAACGCTTACTTTTATTACCTTAAATTTAATATAGAAGCGAAAATAGTGATAAATTTGTTTTCGAAAACTATTGAAAACGCCATCAATTTGCAATATGATTACAACTGTAATTAAATATCGTTTCAATTGTTTGTTTTTTTTGCAAATAACCGAAAACGGTTTCGGAATGGTGCAATTAGCACCTCAATCAAAAGGAGGAAGAATAATGTTGGGCAAATCAGCAAAACTTTTTGCAGCAGCAGCAGTTAGTTTAGCAATGACGGGATCAGTAGCCCTTGCGGCAAGCGCCCATACCAACGCCAAACCTGCTTCGTCAACCGTACAACCTCTAGTCATGCTTCCGTCACCATATGGCACTTTTCCTGATAATTTCAATCCTTTTTCTAGTTCTGCAAATCCTGGCACCATTGGGCTCATCTATCAACCGCTTTTTTATCTGGATAATGTGAGCGGACATACATTTGATCTATTAGGCACCAGCTATTCATGGAGCAATAACAATAAGACCTTGACCGTCGATCTTCGCAAAGGAGTAAAGTGGACTGACGGAGTGCCATTTACATCGAAAGATGTCGTGTTTACCTTTAATATGATCAAGAAATACCCCGCCGCTGACACGAATGGTGTTTGGACGCAACTTAGCGGCGTGAAGGCAAGCGGCAACTACAAAGTCGTGTTTAACTTTAAGCAGGCGAATGTGCCGTTCTCATTTTACGTTCTTTCTACCAATATCGTCCCGCAGCACATTTGGAGCAAAGTGGGAGACCCGACGAAAGTGACCAATACAAATCCGGTCGGGACAGGACCTTACGTGCTCATCTCGTTTAATTCTCAAATTTATAAATTCATGTCCAACCTGCAATATTGGGGTGGCGTGCCAGTGGTGAGAAGCGTCGAATATCCCGCGTTTACCAGCAACACATCGGCAGACCTGGCACTGGCCAAAGGACAAGCGACATGGGGCGGACTTTTCATTCCTGGAATCCAAAGTGTCTATACTTCAAAAAATCCAAACAACCATTACTGGTTCCCGCCCAACAACGTAGTCATGCTCTATACAAATTTGCAAGATCCATTGCTTAAAAATCTGGTAGTGAGAAAAGCAATGAGTATGGCGATTGACCGTCAGAAGATTTATATGGAAGGCGAATATGGGTATGAACCAGTCGCAAGTCCTACCGGACTCATTTTGCCAAACAACAAAGCGTGGTTGAATCCCAAACTTCCTAAAGCGGATCAGCAATTCACCTACAATCCAAGCGCAGCAATTAAACTTTTGAAATCTGCCGGCTATAAGCAAAATTCTCAAGGTATTTTTGTTTCTCCGCAGGGCAAACCGCTTAACTTTACGCTTCAGGTGGTTTCCGGTTGGACGGACTGGGATGCGGATGCCGCGCTCATCGCGCAGGATTTGAAATCTATCGGTATCAATGTGACGGTTCAAGAAGAACAATTTGGAGCCTATTACAGCAATATTGGAAATGCAAAGAAAAATTATCAATTGGCCATTTCCTGGACCAATTCAGGGCCAACCCCCTATTATCTGTATGAAAACATGCTCAATCCACAAGGCAACTTCAACGTGGAGCAATTGAACAATCCTACCATCACCAGTATGCTGGACAAATATTCTACGACCAGCAATGCAACTGCCCAAAAGCAATACATCTATCAGATCCAACAGTATGTGGCGGAACAATTGCCAAGTATTCCGCTGGTATACGGAGCTACGTGGTATGAGTATAACGATGCCCAGTATACGGGCTGGCCATCACCGACCAATCCGTACATCAATCCGGCTCCTTATACCAATGTGGCACAAGCCATTGTTCTTACTCACCTTCGTCCAGTAAAGTAATGGAGAGAACGAGAAGGGACAGTGTCACACTGTCCCTTCGTTTTACTCTTCGGGGTGAAGGAGGAGGATTATGAGATATTTTTTAAATCGGCTCGGGTTTCTAATTCTATCGATTTGGGCCGCCATCACATTGAACTTTGTTCTTCCTAGGTTGATGCCCGGAAATCCAGCGGAGACAATCTTTGCAAAATTCCAGGGGCATATGCAACCGTCCCAGTTACATGCCATGGAACTGCAGTTTGGCTTTAGCAACAAGCCGTTTATCATTCAGTATTTTCAGTATCTTGGAAGTTTGCTGACTGGTCACTGGGGATTGTCATATACCTATTACCCCACTTCCGTGTCGCAAATTATTGCAACGAGTTTGCCATGGACAATAGGGTTATTGGGAATAGCCACCTTGATTTCAGTGGTCATCGGAACGCTCGTTGGAATTTTGATCGCATGGAGAAGAGGCGGTATTGCCGATTCTACTCTTCCAATTGTCACTATGTTCTTTCAATCGATGCCTTTATTCTGGTTAGGCTTAGTGCTAGTTTACTTTTTGGCGTTTACGCTCAACTGGTTTCCCATGTTCCACGGGTATTCGAGTAACGCGAATGTAGGGTGGAATTGGCCGTTCATTTCTAGTGTACTTTATCACGGAATCCTTCCCGCCATTGTCGTATTTCTAGGCTCTATCAGCGGATGGATTATAGGCATGAGAAACAATATGATCAATACACTCGGAGAAGATTATGTGGTGTTTGCTGAAGCAAAAGGAGTATCCAATCGCCGACTCATCTTCATGTATGCGGCAAGAAATGCGCTGCTTCCTCAAGTAACTTCGCTCGCCATTGCACTCTCCTCCATAGTTGGCGGTCAGATACTGGTAGAGCAAGTATTCTCCTATCCGGGCATCGGGTTTCAATTGACCAATGCCGTATCTATGGAAGATTATCCGCTAATTCAAGGAATGTTTTTGATTATTGCCTTGTCCGTTTTGATCGTCAACTTTTTGGTGGATATGCTTTACGGGAGACTCGACCCCCGCGTCAGAAGAAGGGGGGCAGAATCATGAACAATCAAACAGGCAAGAGGCGCAAAAGCAGAAATCTCGGTTTGTTTTTCCGCAATCCAAAGGCTGTGGTGGGCCTCGCTATTTTTTCAATCTTTGTGCTGATTTCGATTTTTGCTGGAGTCATTGCGCCGTATAATCCGCAGGTTTCACAATTTCTGCCGATGCAACCTCCATCGATGCAAAATCTTTTAGGCACTACCTCTACTGGCCAAGATATCTTTTCGCAATTCGTCTGGGGCACACAAACCACGATGATTGTAGGAGTGGGAGCTGGACTCCTATCGACGTTCATCGGCATTCTGGTAGGCGTATATGCAGGATACAAAGGCGGATGGGTGGATTCTGTTCTTAATACCATCTCGAATATTTTTCTCGTACTTCCTGGATTGGCACTGTTGATTTTGATAGAATCTTATGTCAAAAATACGACTCCCTTTTCTAATGGCTTGATTATTGCAGTTACTGGATGGGCTTGGGGAGCCAGGGTATTTCGCGCGCAGGCCATGTCGCTGGCTGGCAGGGATTTTATTATTGCCGCGAAACTTTCCGGAGCTTCGGATATGCGTATCATTTTTGCGGAAATTTTACCCAATATGATGTCCATTATTGCGGCGAATGTCATGTATGCTTGTCTTGGGGCAATTCTTGCTGAATCGGGACTTGCTTATTTGGGATTAGAAAACTTGTCGTCAAGCAGTTGGGGCACCATGCTGTATTGGGCTCAGGCTGGCGGCGCGATGTTAGGTGGCGCCTGGTGGTGGTTTATCCCTCCCGGACTTGCGATCGCACTCGTAGGGATGAGCTTTGCGTTGATGAATTTCTCTATTGATCAGATTACGAATCCTCGATTGCGCGTGCGAAAGAAGAAAAAAGCAGCTGGAGTGAGGAAGGTGAGTAGTCGTGAACGAGAACACGCCAGTGCTTGAAATCAAAGATTTATCTGTTTCTTATCAGACAGCCACCGGATCGGTGGAAGCTGTAAGAAGTGTCGATTTAACTTTATATCCGGAAGAAATTATCGGCCTCGTTGGGGAATCCGGGTCTGGCAAATCCACCATGGCCTTTGCCGTTATGAGATTATTAAAGGGTGACGCAATGGTCACTGGCGGATCCATTAAGGTGCTCGGTAAAGATATTTATTCATTAAACAACAAAGAGTTAAAAGAGTTTCGATGGGATCAATTGGCAATGGTTTTTCAAAGTGCCATGAGTGCATTGAATCCTGTCATGACAGTGGAAAAGCAGATTTTTGACACGATTTTGAGTCATCGACCGCAAATGTCTCGACAAGAGTTACAACAAAGAGCGGAAGAGTTGCTGGACATGGTTCGGATTGACAGAAAGCATTTAAAGAGTTACCCTCATGAACTCTCCGGAGGGATGAGACAGCGCATTGTCATTGCCATCGCGATTGCGCTTCATCCTAAAATAGTGATTATGGATGAACCTACTACCGCGTTGGATGTGGTCGTACAACGATCGATTTTAGATCAAATCAAAGAAATTCAAAAAACAGAAAAGTTTTCAATATTGTTTATCAGTCACGACTTCAGTCTGGTGGCTGAAATGGCCTCTCGTGTGGCGATTATGTACGCGGGAAGAATTGTAGAAATGACCGATAGTCGCACCCTGATGCTTGGAGAAAAGCATCATCCTTATACCGATGGATTGTTGAGGGCAATACCACAATTGACCGCAGAGAATGTGGTAATTGAAGGAATCGCCGGCAACCCACCAGATTTAAGGTCACTTCCTTCAGGCTGTTCATTTCATCCAAGGTGTAATTTAGCGATGGATCAGTGTAAGATTCAAGTGCCTGTTCCTCATGCACAGTCGATTGGCTTTATTGAATGTCATCTCTATTCGGAGGAGGGTTCTCATGTCTGATTCCGAAGCGTTAGTGAAAGTTGATAATTTAGTCGTGCGTTTTCCCATCAATGATAATCGTCACCGTGCGTATATTCGTCCGGTAGATCAAGTGAGCTTTGAGATCAAGGCAGGAGAAGTGCTTGCACTCGTGGGGGAGTCCGGAAGTGGAAAATCTACCATTGGGAAAGCGTTACTCCGAATTCTAGAACCATCGGAAGGGACCATTGTCGTTGGTGATAAAGACATCACTCACATTCGTAGAAGAGAGTTAGTGGAATATCGTAAGTTAGCCCAGATGATTTTCCAAGATCCGTTTGGTTCTTTGAATCCTGTGAAAACCATTGAACAGCACCTAGCTTTCCCGATCAGAAAACATCGATTGGTCAGCAGCGACTCTACCTCTAAACTAATCAATGAATTATTGGAACGAGTGGGGCTAACGCCGGTGGAGGAAACCCGGTTGAAGTTTCCTCATGAGCTTTCTGGCGGTCAACGGCAAAGAGTAGCCATCGCAAGAGCGCTCGCGGTCAATCCTAAGTTTTTGGTGGCGGATGAACCGATCTCTATGCTTGATGTGTCCATACGCGCCGGAATATTGAGATTGATGACTCAACTTCGCGAGGACTTTAACTTAGCATTTTTATACATTACGCACGATTTGGCGTCTGCCAGGTATTTTGGCAACCGAATCATGGTGCTTTATGGCGGTAGGATCATGGAAACAGCAACTTCTTCTGATCTGATACGCAAACCGCTTCATCCCTATACAAGGTTATTGCTTGCTGCTACACCAGGTAGCTCTGTGAAAGGGGCTCTCCCTGAAACCAGCAATAAACCACCGAATTTAATGGAAGGAAGAACCGGTTGTCCATTTGCGGATCGCTGTCCTCATGTGGCGAGCGTCTGCAGAGAACAAGTGCCTGAATTATTGGAATTTAGCCCAGGGCATATGGTGGCATGCCATTTTACCAATCAACTGGCATGACTTGATGTCAGCAATAGGGGGTGACACGTCATCGTAACGATAAAGGATGTGGCAAAAAAAGCAGGAGTGTCTATTTCCGCGGTGTCGCGTGCACTCAATAACTATGAGGACATTAACGAAGAGACAAAAGCAAAAATATTAAAAGTGGTAGATGAGCTTCATTATATCCCAAGTGCCTCAGCCAGAAGGCTGGTGACGAATAAATCCAACGTCATCGCGGTTTTTTATCCCAGTTATGACGGTATGGGTCTTCGCCAACCATTTATCATTCACCTGCTTGATGTTTTCAAAATAGAGATCGGCAAAAAAGGTTATGACCTATTGATTCTCAGTAATATGAAAGAGCCATTTAATCGATACTCTTATCTGGAAAGGGTGAGGCATCAGGACATTGATGGCGTATTACTGCTTGGTGCGCCTGAAGAAGCGATTGATGAACTGATTGCTGAAAATGTTCCTGTGGTTGGTGTGGACCACTTTGCAGTAGGTAAAAAGGTCGGCTCCGTCACCTCTGATAACCGTCGAGCAATCCATGACCTGATTGTACTGCTTTACCATAACGGGTACCGCCGTGTGGGCTTTGTTCATGACGACCTGAATTTCCCGGTGGTTATGGAGCGCTTGCAAGGATTTTACAGTGGAATGGCTGAAGTGGGACTAAGTCCCGAGAGCAAATGGATATTTGGCGGCGGATTTTCTTTTGATGGTGGCATGAACGTTGCAGAAAGTATTCTGGAGCTTGATGAAAAACCGGAAGTAATGGTGTTCTCTGGCGATATTTCGGCGATAGGAGCACTTCAAGTGTTCTCCAAATACGGGGTCAAAGTGCCTGACGAGATTTCGATTATCGGTTTTGACGATATTGATGCGGCGAGTTATGTCTATCCCAAATTGACTACGGTTAGTCAGGATAAGGATAAAATGGGCCAACTGGCTGCAGATACGCTGGTTCATCTTATCGAAAACAAGGATATCAACATGCCGCTGCATTTTGTTCTTCCTACGCAGCTTATTATCAGGGATTCTACTAGACCATTAAAACAACGTTAGGATGATGCAGAATGGAAAAGATCGTAAACGAGAAAATTCCGCTTCACGTCTTTCCGGCAGATTTCAAATGGGGGACTGCCACGGCGGCCTATCAGATTGAAGGTGCGTACAATGAAGACGGCCGTTCACCGTCCATTTGGGACGTTTTTGCAGAGACGCCAGGTAAGGTGTTGAATGGGGATACTGGCAAAGTGGCGGTAGATCACTATCATCGTTTCAAGGATGATATTCGCCTGATGCAGGACCTTGGCGTAAGTAATTATCGCTTTTCACTTGCATGGTCGCGACTTTTTCCGGATGGAAAAGGGACATTGAATCAAAAAGGGGCAGACTTTTACCATCGCCTTATTGATGAATTGCTTAAGCATGGGATTGAACCTGCGGTGACCATTTATCACTGGGACTTGCCGCAAATACTGCAGGAGACAGGTGGTTGGCAAAACCGCGATACTGCTTATTATTTTCAGGCTTTTGCAGAGACTGTTTTTAAGCTTTACGGCGATCGCGTGAAAACGTGGATAACGCATAATGAACCATGGTGCAGCGCTTATTTGGGTCATTATACCGGAATCCATGCGCCTGGAATACAAAATTCACAGGCAGCGCTTAAGGCGGCACACCACATCCTCTACTCGCATGGCCTTGCTGCGGAAGCGGGACATCAACTGGTGCCGGATGCAAAGATAGGTATTACACTTAACTTGAACCCGATTTATCCGGAAACGCCTGGGTCTCAAGACGAAATATCAGTCAATTTGCATGATGTGGTTTCCAACAGGTGGTATTTGGACCCTGTATTTAAGGGCAAATATCCAATAGAATTGGCGCAGATTTTTGGCGAATTGCCAGATGAATTAAGAGAAGAAGATATGAAAATAATCAGTCAACCCATCGACTTTTTAGGAGTGAATTATTACTCGTACGCCGTTATTCGCTATGATGAATCGGAGAAAGTCATGCTTGGCCGTCACGTGACACCGACCCATCGGGTCACTGATATGGGATGGCCTGTCAATGCAAAGGGATTGCGGGACCTGCTTTTACGGATACAGCAGGACTATCAACCAAAAGCTATTCTAGTGACAGAAAACGGTGCCGCTTATCCCGATGTGGTGGAGAGTGGCAAGGTGATCGACGAAGAGAGAATAGCCTACGTTTCCGAGCACATCGAAGCGATTGGTGAAGCCATCCAATCGGGAGCAAATGTGGAAGGCTACTACCTGTGGTCACTAATGGATAACTACGAATGGCAGTTCGGGTATTCCAAGCGATTTGGGATTGTGTACGTAGATTATCACACGCTGGAACGGATTCCAAAAGCAAGCGCACACTGGTATTCCCAGTTGATTCGAGATTTTGAGGATTTAAAGAGGCAGTGAAATTATCCAAAGAAGTATGGGCATTTATTGTTTTAACAATATTATGGCCACTATTTTCAGCTACTCTAGTATGTTTGTGAATTTATTCATCTGGGGCAATGGAAAAAATATTGAGGGGATCACGGTATATAACCTCATTTTGTTCATTGCCCTATTTTTGTCTTACATGATGGGTTCCCGCTATCTTTATCAATATAGCGGGAAATTTGTCATGACGCTAAGCACCGTCTTTTCAGTGCTCACCTTTGTGTTGTTGTCTTTTGACACTTCTCAAAACCAGCTATGGATGATTCCTGCAGTGGCGGTGGTAAATATTCCGTCTCTTATCAATCAGTGATGCTAAAAGCGAATCGCTGGGGATAAAAAGGAATTGAACGGTTGCCAGAGAAGTTAATGAGTGGTCAGAGAGGACGGGTGGGAATGAGATTTTTTATTGAGGGATTTGTTGATCATGAAAAGAAACAACTGTTGATTGAAGAGGGAAAAATTGCGGATATCGGATATTTCGGATCGGGTTCATTGACTGGGGCCAAATTGATTCAGACGAATGGGACGATTCTGCCCGGATTTGTAGACGTACATGTGCATGGTGGAGGCGGTGCCGATACGATGGACGCCTCAGAGGAAGCGTTTGAGCAAATTGCTGTCACTCATGCGAAACACGGGACAACGGCGCTTTTATTGACGACCATCACGGAGAGTGAGGAGGCAACAGAAAGAGCGCTTGCCGCCTTTGATCCGCATAAAAAGAGGAACGGGGCAGAAATCATCGGGTTCCATTTGGAGGGACCATTCATTCACCCCGGTAAACCAGGGGCACAGCCGAAGGAGTATATTCAACCGCCAAATGTCGATCTACTGAGAAGATGGATGGCAATTTCTCAAGGGACTGTTCGTTATATGACAGTTGCCCCCGATGTGCAAGGTGCCGAAGCGTTAGTTCGTGAAGCGAGACGGATGGGAGTGGTGGTTTCAGCAGGCCATACGTCCACTTCATATGAACAAGCTCTCACTTCGTTTGATTGGGGCATTCAGAGCGTCACCCACCTCTACAATGCCATGACAGGACTGCATCATCGCAATCCCGGTCTCGTCGGTGCTGCGTTTGATCGGGAGGAAGTGTATGCAGAACTGATCGCGGACAATATTCACGTTCATCAGGCAGCGATGAAAATTGCGATGAGGATCAAAGGAACTAACAGAATGATGTTGATCACAGATGCCATCAGTGCCGCATGCATGGCGGAAGGTGGTGCCTATAGCCTTGGAGGTCACCCTGTCACTGTGCAAAATGGAACTGTGCGCTTGATGGACGGGACGATCGCAGGTAGTGTTCTTACCATTGACAAGGCAGTCCGTAATTTGATGACGGCTGGCATTATCGGTGAGGGAGACATTTCGTCCGTAACCACCCTAAACCAATCGAGACTCTTAGGGCTTCCTTATGGACGCATTGAAAAAGGGACGCCTGCGAATATCGTGGTGATGGATGATCACTTTCAAGTAACGCATACCTTTGTAAGGGGAAATCTTGTCTTTCAGCAATAGGATGAAGGGAGTCAATGCTAGTGAATGTCGGATTACAGCTATATACGCTTCGAGAAATGGCAGTAAACAATTTTGTAGATGTGCTGCAAAAAGTCGCCAAAATTGGTTATCAAGGGGTCGAATTTGCCGGCTATGGGGGGCTGCCGATTCATGAGTTAAAGCATGTGCTAACTGAGTTGGGATTGCAACCAGTGTCTTCTCATATCTCATTTGATGATCTGATAAAAGACGACGCCCCACTTGAGGAGGCAGTAAGTCTGGGCTTATCCTATGTCATCTGCCCATGGCTGCCTGATTTTCGCAGAGAAAATATCGATGATTATCGAATCATTGCAGAAGAATTGAAAATTATAGCAGCCAAATACGCCAGGCACGGCATTGCTGTTGGGTATCATCATCATGCCTTTGAATTTGAAAAGTATACTAAAGAGGGATGGTCTGGGTTAGAAGTGATCTTGAATGAAGCGCCAAATTTGCAAGCAGAGCTTGATGTTTATTGGTTGGAGTATGCGGGGAAATCAGCCATTGATTACATCGCTCGCTATGCCGGACGGTGCGATGTGATTCATATCAAGGACATGGCGGATGACGAAGACAGGTCTTTTGCCGAAGTCGGTGCAGGCACCATGAATATCCCTGCCATCATCGAAGCCGCGAGTCATAGCGGAACGAAGTGGTTGTTTGTAGAACAGGATGTGTGCAAGAAAGACCCGCTGCAAAGTGTGACGGAAAGCTTTGAGTATTTAAAAAACAAGGGTCTCCTCTGATTTTAATCATAAAATTGGGACGAAGTTGAATAATACTTTCCTGTAGGCCATTCCCATCTAAGGCCTAGGGGGGAGCTATTTTCTATGAAAAAACTGATCAATGACGTCACTCTGTATGTAAACGAAATGCTTGATGGTTTGGTGGCCGCTGTGCCTAGTCTGCAGAGGCTCGAAGGCACGCAGGTCATTGTTAGGTCTGAATTATCCGAAAAAGTGGGATTGGTCAGCGGCGGAGGAAGCGGCCATGAACCGGCGCACGCAGGATTTGTGGGAAAAGGGATGCTCGATGGTGCCGTGGCGGGTGAAGTCTTTACCTCTCCCACGCCTGATCAGGTGTTTGAGGCCATCAAGGCAGTGAATCAGGGAAAAGGGGTTCTCCTCATCATCAAAAACTACACAGGAGACGTCATGAATTTTGAGATGGCGGCGGAGATGGCGCGTGCAGAAGGCATCGACGTGGAACAAGTGGTGGTTAGCGATGATGTGGCAGTCGAGAACAGCACCTACACGGTAGGTCGACGTGGGATTGCAGGCACAGTGTTTGTCCATAAGGTGGCAGGGGCTGCAGCGGAGGCCGGACTTTCCCTACAAGAGGTGCAAAGAGTCGCTAGTAAAGTGGTCGATAGTGTGAGAAGTATGGGGATGGCGCTAACGCCTTGCACGGTTCCCGCGAGCGGGAAACCCAGCTTTGAATTGGCAGATGATGAAGTGGAGATCGGTATAGGCATACACGGAGAACCGGGAATCGAGCGTAGGTCCATCCAATCTTCCGCAGAGACAGTCGATTATTTATTGGAGAAAATTATTGCCGATATGAAGGTAAGTGCGGATGATGAAGTGGCCATTATGGTCAATGGCATGGGAGCAACCCCGCTTAGTGAACTTTTTATCATCAATCATCATGTGGCGGAAATGACAAAAGCGAATTCGCTCCACGTATATAGGACCTTAGTAGGAGAATATATGACTTCCCTTGAAATGTCGGGATTTTCACTGTCTGTACTGAAATTGGATGAGGAGTTGAAAACCTACTTAGATGCACCATCCGCAGCCCCCGCCTGGACGCAAACGGAAGGATGATTGGCGTGGGAATGAACCTCGAGCAGTTTGCGAATTTCATCCATGATTACGCGCAGAGGTTGGAGGCCCTGAAAGATACACTCAACGAACTAGACAATCGCATCGGTGACGGAGATCATGGCACCAATATGGCAAGAGGATTTCATACAGCGCAGCAGCAATTACAGGCAAAGTCGCCAGAGGATCTAGGCGCTGCCTGCAATGTGGTGGCAATGGCACTGCTTGGGAGCGTTGGTGGTGCCTCTGGACCACTTTATGGAACGATCTTCATGAAACTCGGTGGTGCGCTGAAAAATTTAGCTCAGGCAGACATTGAGCAGTTGATCGAAGGGTTGCAGGCAGCGAAAACCGGCATCATCGAGCGGGGAAAGGCGCAATTCGGCGACAAAACCATGCTCGATGTCTGGGAGCCAACGCTTGAATACGTAACGGCGCATTCTTGTGACGAGGAACTTCTGCAAGCGGTGATGGTGGCACGCATTGCGGCGCTAGAAACGAGAGACAGAGTGGCGAAAAAAGGAAGAGCCGCTTATCTTGGACCGAGGAGCGCAGGTACTTGTGACCCTGGTAGTGTGTCAAGCGGCCTTTTTTTTGAAGTATTAATCAGTGCGTGGCGAGGAGGGGTCGAGACTATACCATGGGAAACGCTAGTTTTGTAATTGTTTCTCACAGCAAAAAATTGGCTGATGGTTTGATTCAACTTGCCTCACAAATGGCGGGGCCGTCCGTGCATATGGTGCCAGCTGCAGGACTCGGCGATGAACTTGGAACCTCGGCCACGGACATTGTCAGTGCGATGGAGACCTGCCCGGAGGATGGTGCTATCCTGTTATTTTTTGATTTGGGCAGCGCCTATATGAATTGCCAGATGGCGCTCGAACTATCGCCTCCTGCGATTCGCGACAGGTCATGGATCGTGGATTCCCCTCTTGTGGAAGGGGTGATTGCTTCTTCAGTGGTCGCGAGTATGGGATTATCGCAGGAAGAAGTGATCGCAGCGGCAGAGGAAGCGTACCACATCCGAAAAGTAGCGGAATAATGGTTACACACGCAAAAAGTCCAGATCTGACGAAGACCTGGGCTTTTTTAACGAAAAGGCAGGTGTTTGACTTGATCAGAAAAAACCTGGTGGTCAATCTGGAACAAGGGTTGCATGCTCGCCCTGCGTCCGTTTTTGTTCGTGCCGCCAACGCCTTTCAAAGTGAGATCAGGATTGGCAAAGGCGACAAACTGACGAACGCTAAAAGCATTCTTGGGGTACTGTCGCTCGCCATTGCAAAAGGACAGGAAATGATTCTTGAAATAGATGGCCCTGATGAGGAAGAGGCGGCCTCCTCATTAGAACAAATCATCCTTTCGAAAGAAGTGTAGGCATCATGCACGGGCTATATTTTACAGGAATTGCGGCTTCCTCTGGAATTGCCATTGGCAAGGCGCAGGTGAATCGTCCGGGATTGGATGACGTGATCGTGCGTAAAGGTGTTAACGTGAGAGAAGAAGAGGATAGATTTCATCGCGCCGTCTCTGCGGCTTTGCAGGATTTAATTCAGATTACCGATGAGGCAAAAAGCAAATTGGGGGCAAGCGAGGCGCAGATTTTTGAGGCGCACCAGTTGATGTTGCAGGACCCCACTTTGATAGACAGTGTGTTGCAAACGATTCAGTCCGAGAAGATCAATGCGGAAGCGGCACTGCAAAAGGTGACGAAATCCCTCGTCGAAGTGTTTGAGGCGATGGACAACGACTATATCGGTGGGCGCGCGGCGGACATTGAAGATATCAGCCATCGTGTCCTTACGCATTTGTTGGATAAGGGTCAAGGTATCGTGCAGCGGGATGTTGCTGAGCCAGTGATTGTATTTGCGCACGATTTGGCACCATCTGACACGGTAAAGATGGACAGAGAACATGTGCAGGCTTTTGTGACGGAAGTGGGCGGAAAAACTTCTCATACCGCCATTATCTCTCGCACGATTGGGATTCCGGCGGTCGTGGGGCTGAAAGGAATACTCGAGCATGTGCGGGAGGGAATGACCGTTATTGTGGACGGCGTGGATGGGCAGGTCATCTTGCAACCTTCTGAAGAAGAATTATTGCTTTATAAGGAGAAAAAAGAGTCATGGGTCGCCCGTCAACATGAATGGCGAGATCTGATCGACAAGCCCTCTGTGACAGAGGATGGGGTCACCGTGTCTCTTATGGCCAATATCAGCACGCCAGATGATATGAATAGCGTTTTTGCGAACGGTGCCGAGGGGGTGGGACTTTTTCGCACCGAATTCCTCTTTATGAACCGTCAAGTGGCACCTACAGAGGAAGAACAGTTTGCCGCTTATCAAAAAGTGGCCGCGTTGCTT